>DASUQG010000226.1:0-4396 GCA_036280695.1 Thermoleophilaceae bacterium | reverse complement strand
TCCGAGGTCGAGGAGATTGGACGCGCCCGTCAGGGGTAAGGGCCCGCAATGACTCCGTCCTTCGCCCCCACCAGCCTGGACCACGTGGCCCTCTGGGTTGACGATCGCGAGCCGCTGGCCACGTTCCTGTGCGAGCACCTCGGCATGCACGTGATCGAGGAGACCGACACGTTCACGCTCGTCGGGATCGACGCGAAGCTCGGCAAGCTGACGCTCTTCGACGCCGAGGGGCCACGCCACCGCGGTGCGCTCGAGCGCGTGGTCCTGCGAGTGCGCGAGCTCGAGTCGGTGCTGGCCTCGCTGCCCTTCGAGACGACTTCCCAGCGCGACGGTGTGGCGGCTTTCGATGCCCCCGCCGGCGTGCCGCTCGGCCTCGTCGAGGCGGCCGGCGAGGACTTCGACCTCGACCACGTCGTGCTGCGCCTCTCCGATCCGGAGGCAGCCACGCGCGAGCTGGCCGCCATGGGCTTCGAGCACCGCGAGGACGGGTGTGTCACCGTGGGCGACCGCCACGTGAGGATCGTGCTCGGCAGCGCCGCCGACGGTGGGCAGCCGCTGCTGAACCACCTGGCCCTGCTCGTGGACGACGCGCACGAGGTCCAGCACGAGGCGGAGGGCGCGGGGCTCGAGATCGACGACGTGAAGGACGCCAAGAACACCTTCGCGGTCTTCCTGCGCGGCCCCGAGGGGGTCCGCGTGGAGTACGTAGAGCACAAGCCGGGCTTCGCGCTGGTCTGAGCGCCGATGGCCGACCTAGTGGTGGCGGGGGCCGGAATGGCCGGGCTCGCGGCCGCCGCCGAGGCGCGCCGGCTCGACGCCGAGCCGCTGGTGCTGGAGAAGCTGCGGCGTCCCGGCGGCTCGATGCGCCTGTCGAGCGGCGTGATCTGGCGTCACCGCGACTTCGACAGCTTCCGCGAAGAGTGCCCGGACGGTGACGAGCGCCTCCAGCTGCTCGTTTTCGAGCGACTCGACGCCGACCTCGACTGGCTCGAGTCGCTCGGCGCGCCGGTGGTGGCGCGCGAGAGCGGCAACCCGCTCACCACGGGCAAGCGCTTCGACCCGGCCGGGCTCACGGACGCGCTGGTGGAGGCGGCCGGCGAGGTCCAGGTGGCCGAGCGCCTGCGCGAGCCGGCACCGGCCGTGCCGCTCGTGCTGGCCACCGGCGGTTTCGCCGCGGACCGCGAGCTGCTCGAGGAGCATGTCTCGCCCGAGGCGGGTCATGCCTTCCTGCGCGCGGCGCCCGGCAGCACCGGGGACGGCCTCCGCGTGGGCCTCGCGGCGGGCGCCGCCACCAGCGCCGGGCTCGATCAGGTCTACGCGCGCGCGATGCCCGCCCCACCGGCGCGGATCGACGAAGACGATCTCGTGCGGCTCTCGCAGCTCTACGCCCGGCACGCGGAGGTCACGAACGAGCGCGGGGAGAGTTACAAGACGGCCACGTGGTCCGAGATCGACGTGGCGCAGTGGCAGCTGCGCCAGCCGCGTGCGCGCGCGTGGTTCAGCGTCCCGGTCGAACGGCTCGGCGAGTGTGTGCGCGAGCGCACCGTTGCGGAGATGATCGACGCCGCCGAGGTCGCCGGCGCCCCCGTCCGGCGTGCGCAAGACCATGTGACCGTGGAGACCGTGGCGGGAGTAACAACCACGCTCGGCGGGCTCGCGATCGACGAGCACGCCCAGGCGGCACCCGGCGTGTTCGCGTGTGGAGCCGACGCCGGCGGGATTGCCACGGGCGGGTATGCGAGCGGCCTCGCGGCTGCGCTCGTGTTCGGGCGGATAGCCGCGCGGGCGGCGCTCGGGGAGGCGCTGTGAGCGAGGGCGGCGCTCCGCCACCGCATCGCTTCGGCACCGGCGAGCCGTTCTCGGTCGGGCTCGAGGAGGAGCTGCTGCTCGTGGACGCCGACACGCTCGCGCTCGCCCACGTGGCCGACCGGGTGCTTCCGGGCACCGGGCTGCCGAGCGAGCGGGTCGACCACGAGGCGTTCCTGGCGGAGCTCGAGGTGCGCTCCGAGCCGTCGGGCTCGGTGGGGGAGGCCATCGGCCAGCTCGCCGAGGGGCGCGCCGCCGCGCACGCCGCGGGCGCGACGCTCATGGCCGCCGGCCTCCATCCCGACGCGCGGCTGTTTGACGTCAAGCTGGTCCAGTCCGAGCGCTACGAGCGCGTGGAGCGCCAGATGCGCGGACTGATCAAGCGGACACCGGAGTGCGCGCTGCACGTGCACGTGGGCCTGCCCGATCCCGAGGCGGCCGTCGCGGCGATGAACGGCCTGCGTGAGCTGCTGCCGCTGCTGCACGGGCTCGGCGCGAACTCCCCGTTCTGGTTCGGCGCCGACTCGGGCATGGCGAGCTCGCGCGCCGCGGTGATCCGCGCCTACCCGGGGCGCGGCATCCCGCCGTTTCTCGCTTCCTGGGACCAGTACCTCGCCTGCCTCGATGCCGTGCGCTCTGGCGGAGGCCCGACCGACCACACGATGGTCTGGTGGGACGCGCGCCCGCAGCCACGACTCGGCACGGTTGAGCTCCGCGAGGTGGACGTTCAGACCGACCTCGACTCGGCGGCCGCGATCGCCGCCCTGGCACGCGCGATCGTCAGGCGGGCGGCTGAAGAGCCCCCAGGGGAGCGGGCTCCTGAGCAGGCGCTCCACTGGTCGAGCTTCCGGGCGGCGCGCGACGGACTCGACGCGGAGATCTACTTCGAGGGCGCCGCGCGGCCACTGCGCGAGGTCGCGCACAGCGTGCTGGCGAGGCTCGAACGCGCCGACCCCGAGCTCGAGGGCATCGACCGGATCGTGCGCGAGGGCAACGGGGCCGACCGGCAGCGCGCCGCGCACGAGCGGGACGGCATGCCCGGCCTTCTGCGCTACCTCGCGGAGGGGACCGCGCGCCAGCCGCACGGCTGACGGCCACGACGTTGCGCCTTCTCGCCGTTGGGCCGAGAATGGGTCGATGGCCGTGCGCCTCCCATGGGCGCTCGCACTCGGATCAGTCGTGGCGCTTCTCGGGGCCGGATCGCTGGCGCCCAGGGCCGATGCATCGCTCTACCTCGCCCTCGGTGACTCCGTCAGCGCCGGCGGCGGCGCCGGTGCGGGGCGCGGGTTCGTGGACCTCTACCACGCGTACCTGCGCAACTCCGGCCGCTCGGACGCGCTCACGAACCTCGCGGTCGGCGGCGATACGAGCTCGAGCATGAGGTATCCGGGCGGACAGCTCGACCGCGCGCTGGCGGCCATCGACCAGCCGTCCGACACGAGCGTCCTGACGCTCGACATCGGGGGCAACGACGGCGGCTACGGACAGTGCCCGAATGGCTTCAACTCGGCCCCGTGCCCGTTCGCTGCGAACTACACCGCGATCGTCGACGCGCTCGCGACGGCGCTCGCGAACGATCCCGGCGACGAGACGTTCCAGGTGATGCAGTACTACAACCCCGCGAACGGGACAGGCTCGACGACCGAGGACAGGTACAACCTCGGGCTGCTTGGCTCAGACGGCAAGGTCGACTGCGCCGGAACCGGCGCTCAGCTCGGCCTGAACGACCTCATCGCTTGCATAGGGCGCGATCACGGCGCCGTGGCCGTCGACACCTACCCGACCTTCAAGGCCCACGGGCAGGCCCTCATGGCCGACTCGCTGCATCCGAACGAGGTCGGACACGCCTACATCGCGTGCCTGTTCGAGTACCCCGGTGCGGCGGGCAGTGCCCACCCGTGCGCCGCGGACCAGGTGGCCCCGCTCATACGGTTGTCCGGTCGACGCACGCAGCGGGTGTTGCGCAGGCGCGGCGTCTCAGTGGTCGTCCGTACCGACGAGGAGTCGCTCGTGACCGTCTCCGGCAGGGTGTGGTTGCCTGCGACGAGCAGATTCGTCCGGTTCCGGCGAGTGACCACGAGCGTCAATGCGAACACACCGACACGGATCACGATCCGGCCGACGAGGAGAGGCATGGCCGCCCTGCGGCGCGCGCTCCGCCTCCGAAGCTCCCTGCGGACGCGCATCGCGGTCGTGGCCAAGGATGTCGCGGACAACAGTCGGCGCGCGACACGGAGGATCACGCTCGTGCGCTGACTGTCGCCAGCGCACGAGACGTGAAGGTGGGTTTGGCGCCGCTCTAGGCGGCGTCGCGGAGAGCCGAGACGGTGTCGTCCTGCGCCAGCCGGCGCAGTGCGCGGTCCTCGAGCTGGCGGACCCGCTCGCTCGAGAGCCCGAGCCGGCGGCCGGTCTCGCGCAGTGCCTGCGGCTGCTCGCGGTCCAGTCCGAAGCGGAGCGTGATCACGTCACGCTCGGCGTCCGGGAGCGTGTCCACGGCCTCGCGGAGACGCTCGTCCTCGATGCCGGCCACGACCTCCTCCTCGACGGAGGGGCCGTCGCCCGCGATCAGGTCGCCGAGGGCGGTGTCGCC
>DASUQG010000225.1:0-5867 GCA_036280695.1 Thermoleophilaceae bacterium | reverse complement strand
GCCTCGCCGAGATCGAGGACCTCATCCGGGATGCGGTCGACGAGTACCCCGGATACCGGTCGTTCCGCTGCTTCATCCCGCTGCTCGACTACGAGCTCGGCCGCGAGGACGTGGCCCGCGCCGGGTTCGACGAGCTCGCCGAGGACGACTTCGCCGCACTGCCGCGCGACTCGGAGTGGCTGTTCTGCCTGTCGATCCTCGCGGAGGTCGCGGTTCAGCTGGAGGACCTGGATGCGGCCGGTGTGCTGTACCGGCTGCTGCTGCCGTACGCGGAGGTGAACGTTCTCGCGGCGGGTGAGGTGGCGATCGGCCCGGTCGGGCGCTTTCTCGGAATCCTCGGCGCGAGGATCGGCAGAGATGAGGAGGCCGCGGAGCATTTCGAGACTGCGATTGCGATGACGGCCAGGATGAACGCCCGACCCTGGCTCGCCCACACCCAGCACGACTACGCGCAGATGCTGCTCGCGCGTGGAAAGCCCGGGGACGCCGAGCGCGCGCGGGAGCTACTCGGAGACTCCGTCGCGGCCTTCCAGCAGCTCGGAATCCGCCGCTAGGTCTGATGTGACCCGGGCTCGACCTCCACGAGGCCTTCGCGAACCGCCCACAGCGCTGCCTGGGTGCGTGAGCTGAGGCGGAGCTTGCGAAGGATCCTGGAGACGTGAGTCCTCGCCGTTCGCTCGCTGATGGCGAGCTCGGCGGCGATCTGCTTGTTCGGCTTGCCCGCCGCCACGAGCCTAAGCACGTCGAGCTCTCGTGAGGTGAGGTCGGAGGTGGGGTCGTCGCCCGGCCGCTGCCGAAGCGATGACATGAGCCGTCTCGCGATGCCGGGATCGAGCTGAAGCTCGCCTCTGTGCGCGGCGCGCACGGCGGCTGCCACGTCGTCGGCGTCGGAGTCCTTGAGCAGATAGCCGGACGCCCCCGCCTCGAGAGCGGCGTGTACGCGCTCCTGCTCGCCGAACGAGGTGAGCGCCACCACCTCGATGTCCTCGTAGAGGGCTCGGACCTGGCGCGTCGACTCGATGCCGTCCACGGGAGCCATCTGCAGGTCCATGACGATCACGTCCGGGCGCCGCCCCTCGTTGTCCAGGGAGGCGAGCAGCTCGAGAGCCTCTCTGCCGCTGGATGCCTGTCCCAGCACTTCGATGTCGGGTTCGCCGTCGAGGAAGGCCAGCAGTCCCCGCCGTACGACCTCGTGGTCGTCCACAACGAGGACGCCGATCGTGTCCTGGGACGCGTCCTCCACCTCAGCCCGTTCCGTCCTCGGCCGCGACCTGCACCCGGACGACCGTCCCACGCCCGGGGGCGCTTGCGATCGTGAGCTGCCCGCCGATCTCGGAGGCACGACTGTGCATCGATTCGAGGCCGTAGTGGCCGGGATGTCCGGCGGATGGGTCGAAGCCACGCCCGTCGTCGCGCACCTCCACGACAACCTGCCCGTCCACGGCATCCACCCGAACCTGCGCGGTGGTGGCCGCCGCGTGCTTCAGGACGTTCGAGAGTGCCTCGCGCGCGATCGCGAACAGTTGGCTCTCCACGCGCTGCGACAGCGCGAGCCGCGGCCCGGGTCCGCGGACGTCGATGGTTGGGCCGTCCGAAGCGCGCAGCGCTGTCGCGTGCTCGGCGAGTGCCGCCACCAGCCCGTCGTGGACCGGCTCGCTGCGCAGCTCGAAGATGAGGCCGCGCATCTCACTCTGGACCCTCTTGGTGAGATCCGCGATCGCAGCGAGCGAGCGTGCGACACGCCCGGAAGGGGTGGCGCCCTCCTGCACCAGGGCCTTCTGTGCCGTGCGCGTGTGGAGCACCGTCGAGAACAGCGCCTGGGAGACCGAATCGTGCAGGTCGCGGGCTATCCGGCGCCGTTCCTCCACGGCCCGCTCGCCCTCGGTCCTGTGAGCTTCGGCGAGCGCCCTCGAGGAGCGCTCGCGCTCGCTCACGACGACGGTCAGGAAGAGGGTCGTGATCGCGGCGACGCCGATGTAGAGCTGCGTGCTGAGCGTTCGGTGGTCGATCGTCTGCTGGGAGAACGGTCCGACGTCGTGGGCCGTGACGCCGATCGCCACGCCGGCGGTGATCGCGATCGACAGCGTGGCGCCCGCGGGGCCGAACCGGAACGCGGCCCAGATGAGCGCCGGGAAGACCATGTAGGTGATCGGCTCCTCCGTCGAGACCGCCACCACGCCGAGCGCCGTGACGCCCCCGATCACGGCCGCGCCCTCCCAGGTCCGGATCCGGCGCCACGCGCGCATGGGGTCTTGAGCCCACGCGAGCAGCAGGGGCAGGACGACGAGTCCGCCGGCCGTGTCGCCCAGCCACCAGGTGCGCCAGAACTCCGCGGCGTCCGACTCGTCGACGACGTCGCCGGCGACCATCGAGATCGTCCCGACCGTTGCACTGATCGCCGTGGCGGTGCCCAGCGCCACCAGCATGCCGCCCACGTGCTCGACGCGGTCCATCCCCGCGTTCGGCCCGATCAGCTGGCGCAGCAGCAGCGCGCCGACGATGATCTCCGCCATGTTGCCCGCCTGCTGGCCGAGCAGGCTTCCGACGGGGATCATGCTGTTGTCGAGCAGCAGCTCGCCGTTGACGGCGAGCTCGCCGAGCAGCACGCCGGGCCACCAGCGCACGCCCCAGAGGTAGAGGGCCGCGATCCCGAGGCCCGCCGGGGGCCAGATCGCGGACACCGAGGCGGTGTACCGCAGCGTCTGGCCGAGCTTCGCGGCGCCGTAGTAGGCAGCGCCGAGAAGCACCACGCCGGCGGCGAATCGGAGCGATGGCCAGCGCACGCTGCGCGAAGCCGCCGGGGGGAGCGTCGGCTCTGTCGGCTTTATGGCAGGCAGCTGTGCTTGCGTGCTGATGGGCGCATTATCGCCGCTGTGGCTATGAGCCAAATGACTTATGGCGGCACCGACGAATGTCCCGCGTTCACTGCGACATCCGCCGGTTGTTGCGGGATTTGCGGCGAGCGATGCTGGAGGGCCACGGACAGCGCGCCAGCGCATTACATGGCCAGGACCTTTCCCCTCGACTTAGCGGCCCTCCCAGCCGGCGGCGGTGCCCTCTCCGCCGCCGTCCCGCTGGCTGCGCGCCCATGAATGGGCACTCCACCACCGGTCTCGAGTTCTGTCTCGTATGCGGGCGCGACTTCGTCTCGATGGTGCGCTGTACCAAGGCGGGAGGTGACAGCTGGTGGCTGCTCCTGCGCTGTGGCGCCTGCGGCACGTGGCACGAGACGTTCGCACGCGATGACGCGGTCGCAGCCCTGCACCACTCGATCGAACGCGGCCTCCAAACCGTGGCCGAAGGGGCGAGGTACCTTGACCTCGAGCGGATGGGCTCGGAGGTCGAGGCGTTCACCCAGGCGCTCGAGCTCGATCTGATAGACGCGGACGACTTCTAGCCGGGGCTAAAGGAGTCGGGCCCGGCGCCCGACAGAGAAATACATGACGCGCGCCGTGGGGTCCGCCTCCCCCATGATGCGGATGGTTGCCGCCACCGCAGCGTTCGCGAGCGTCTATTTCCTCGTGGCCATGCTGACCGGCCGGCTGACCGGGGACTCCGGCATCGCCGTTCTGTGGCCGGCGAGCGGCGTCTACCTGGGCGTGATGCTCGTGGCCCCGCGTCAGATGTGGTCCGCGCTGGCCTGCGCTGCCGGAATCGGAAGCCTGGCGGCCTACCTGCAGGCCGGCAGCTCGCTCGAAGTGAGCATCGCATTCGCCGTCCCGAGCAGCGCCGAGGGGCTGCTGGGCGCGCTGCTCGTCGAGCGCATCGCGGGCAGGCGCCTCACGCTCGAGGGCCTGCGCGACCTGTTCGCACTCGTGCTTGGTGGTGCGGTGGTCGCGAATGCGCTGGTCGCCCTGTCGGCAGGGGCCGTCGCGGCGCAGACGTTCCACGTCTCGTTCGCGGAGAGCTGGCTGCGCTGGTGGAGCGCCGATGCCCTCGGCATCATCGCCGTGGCGCCGGTCATCACCGCACCGCTGCGTCCGGGGCGGGTGCGTGCTATCGCGCTGTGCGGTCTCGGGGTCGCTCTCGTGACGGCCTACTACGGCGCGGACGGCCAGGTCTACGCCGTTCAGGCCTTCCTGGCGGGACTCCTGCTGAGCTCGCTCACGGCCGCCCTCGCGCTGGCCGAGCGCGAGCGCGCGCTCACCGAGCGCGACCGTCTGCGCGAGGGAGGCACGGAACAGCTCGACGACGCCCGCCGCCGCGCGGCACAGCTCACGGCAGAGCTCGCGGCGCGGACCGCGGAGCTGTCCGACGCACGCCGCGGACAGGAGCGGCTCGCCGAGGAGGTGCGCGACTCGCACGCGGCCTCGGGCCGAACCGAACGGGAGCTCGGCGACGCCACGAGGGCTCTGACGATGGCGGAGCAGGAGCTGCACGCGCTGGGCGCCGAACTCGCGCGTGCCCGCGAGGAGCAGGCGCGAACCGGCGAGCAGCTTGCCGCGGCGATATCGGGCCGCCGGAGCGTCGAGCACGCGCTCGAGCAGGCTCGGGCCGAGTTCGCCGCGCAGCGCGAGCGCCTCGAGCGGTCGCTCGAGGAGGCGAGAGACAGCCTTTCGCGGGCGGAGGCAGAGCGGCAGGCGCTCGCCGATCGCGCCGCGGAACCCAGCGCCCGCTACGACAATCGCGGGACATGCCTCCACGCCTCGCCCGGCTTCTGCCGGCTGCTCGGCTACGAACCCGAGGAGCTGGTCGGGCGGCCTGGCGCCGAGCTTCTCCATCTCGACGACCGCCCGCGGCTTGCGCGGGCGCGCGCAAGCCGGTCCGCGAGCACCTTCGAAGCTCGCCTGCTACGGAAGGTGGGCGACTACGTCTGGGTCGAGGTGAGTCTCCATCCCGTCTGGGCGCAGGGCGATGAGCGCCTCGTGGAGATAAGGACGACCTTCCGGGACATCTCCGACAGGCGCGCGCCTGAGCGGCGCTGGCGGTTCCCGCACGCCCAGACGGCGGCCTGACGCGTACGACCCCTGCGAGGTCGAAAGTTCCTATTTGCGGCTTATCCGGGCGGGCCGCCCAAGGTCGGCGGTCGCCGTCGCTTTGAGCTGTTCGAGTTGAGCCGGGGTCGGGCACCAGTTCGACTCGAAGCCGCCCGCGTCCCAGCCGGCGAGGCGCGCACCTGCCTCGTAGGCGCTCTGGAGGAACGCGAGCAGCGTTCCGCGGGGGTCGCTCGCGGTGCGCACGTGGTCGTAGGGGAGGACGGCAAGCGACCCGGACCCGAACTCGATCCACTCGCCCACCGACAGCGGCTGGTCGCGGATGCCCTCGGGCTCGGGCGAGGTGTAGGAGTAGTAGCTGGCGTCGCCGACGTTGTCGTCGCCCGCCCAGAACCCGAACGAGATCAGCTCCTGCGAGTAGGCCTCCTGGGTCACGGGATCGGCGTCGAGCGGCACGCCAGGCCTGCCTGAGAACCGGGTCACCGCCAGGTCGAGGCCGTGCCAGAAGAGGTGCACCGGGCTCGTCTTGCCGCTGAACCAGCCGCTGAACTCCTCGAAGACGGAGTCGGACCAGTCGAGGATCCGGCCGAAGCGCTCGATCGCCTCGCGATCCCAGGAGGCGTGCTCGACGTCCTGAGGGAACGGCGTCGTCATCGGGACCCCGAACGGCTCCTCCCTGATCTCGACGTCGATGGCGAGCTCCGCGAGCAGGGCGTGGACGCGGGTGTCGAAGTCCGCCACCGGCACTCCGCTGCCGAGCTCGAACGCCACAGCGCGACCGTCGCTCGTCCGGATGATCAGAGCGTGGTCCACGAAGTCGAGCGCGATCTCGAATGTCGTCTCGCGATGATGCAGGCGCCGTGTCGTGAGACCGCGGACGTCGACGTAGAGGGGGACGTTCCACCAGTGGTTGCGCGGGGCCGTGGTCGAGAG
>DASUQG010000224.1:0-5530 GCA_036280695.1 Thermoleophilaceae bacterium | reverse complement strand
TGCCGGCGCCCGACCTTGTCGGGCTGCTCCTCGGCCACCTGCTCGATGTCGATCCCGCCGACGGGCGAGAAGATCATCACCGGCTGCTTGCGGAGCCCGTCCCAGACGACGCCCGCGTAGTACTCCTGCTTCACCTCGGCCTTCGGGTCCACGAGCACGCCACGCGGCATGTGGCCGCCGATCTCGAGCCTCAGGATGTCCTTGGCGTACTCGGCCGCCTCGTCGGCGTTGTCGGCGAACTTCACGCCGCCGGCCTTCATGCGCCCGCCGGTGAGCACCTGCGACTTGATCACGGTCGGGCCGCCGATCCGGTGCGCGATCTCGCGCGCCTCCTGGTCGGTGGTTGCGAACCCGTAATCGGTGACAGGTATGCCGGCCCGCTTGACGATTTCACGGGCCTCGTACTCAAAGAAGCGCATGGCGGCGCGGAACCCTACCTATCGGCCTTAGCCGCGTATATCGCGGTCAACTCCGATAGGACCCCCGGGCGCGACCCCCTCAAAGCTGCCGTTCAGGCCCTCACGGCGGTCTCGAACCCATAGGCGTCGGCCAGCTCCGGGTCCTTGCGCGCCAGCATCTCGGCGAGGTCGACCATCACCTTGCACTGCTTCCAGGTGGCGTCGTCCTGCATCTTGCCGTCGATCATGTGGACGCCGCGGCCGTCCGGGATCGCCTCGATCACCTGCTTCGCGAACTTCACCTCGTCGGGGTCGGGCGAGAACACCCTCTTGGCGATCTCGATCTGCGCCGGGTGCAGCGACCACGCGCCCACGCAGCCGAGCAGGAACGCCGCGCGGAACTGGGTCTCGCAGCCCTCGGTGTCCTTGATGTCGCCGTAGGGCCCGTAGAACGGCAGGATGCCCGCGCCCGCGCACGCGTCGACCATGCGGGCGATCGAGTAGTGCCACGGGTCCTGCTGCGCGGTCGCGCGCGGGGTCTCCGGGTTCTCGGGGTCGGGGTCCTCGATCACGCGGTATCCGGGGTGGCCGCCGCCCACGCGGGTGGTCTTCATGCGCCGGTTGGCGGCGAGATCCGCCGGCCCGAAGCTCATTCCCTGCATGCGCGGGCTCGCGGTGGCGATCTCCTCGAGGTTCGTCACGCCCTGGGCGGTCTCGAGGATGGCGTGGATCAGGATCGGGCGGCCGAGCCCCGCCTTGGCCTCGAGCTGCGCCAGCAGGCGGTCCACGTAGTGAATGTCCCACGCGCCCTCGACCTTCGGCACCATCACCACGTCGAGGCGGTCTCCGATGGCGGACACGAGCTGCATCAGGTCGTCGAGCATCCAGGGGCTCTCGAGCGCGTTGATTCGGGTCCAGAGCTGGGTTTCGCCGAGCTCCATCTCCGAGCCCACCCGGATCAGGCCTTCGCGGGCGGCCTCCTTGCGGTCGACCGGTATGGCGTCCTCGAGGTTGCCCAGCAGGATGTCCACCTGGGGCGCGATGTCCGGCGCCTTCGCCACCATCTTCTCGTTAGAGAAATCGAGGAAATGGATCATCCGCGAGGGCTTGAAGGGGATCTCGCGGAGCGGCTCCGGGGCGTCGATAGCGAGCGGCTTGAAGAAGTCTCTGGGGTTGCGCATCTACGCCGGAATCTACCTGCGACTAGGATTCCGCGGCCCATGAGCGAGACCGAGACACGAGGAATCGAGACGAGCCAGGCGGAGCGCGAGGCCTCCGGCGCGCGCCCCTACGGGCGCTACCTGGAGGAGTTCGAGGTGGGGGCCGTGTACAAGCACTGGCCCGCCAAGACGGTGACCGAGGCGGACGACCACCTGTTCTGCCTGCTCACCATGAACCACCACCCGCTGCACATCAACGACGTGTACGCGGCCGAGTCGCAGCAGGGGCGCAACGTGGTCGTAGGGCCGCTCGTCTACTCGCTCGCGCTCGGGATGTCGGTGGCCGACGTGTCCGGCAAGGCGATCGCCAACCTCGCCACCGAGGAGCTTTCGCACCCCGCCCCGGTGTTCCACGGCGACACCCTGTTCGCCGAGTCCGAGGTGCTCGAGGTGCGCCCGTCGCAGTCGAAGCCCGACCGCGGGATCGTGAAGGTGCACACGCGCGTCTTCAAGCAGGACGGCACGCTGGTCGCGGAGTTCAAGCGCGCAGTGCTGGTCCCGCGCCGGAGCTAGCCGGGCGTGCTCCTGAAGCTCGTCTACTGGCTGGCGGTGGTGGCGATCTCGGTGGCGCTTGTGGTCCTGCTGATCCTCTGGTTCGAGTCGCAGGACGCATCGGACCTCGACTCGCAGGCCGCGGCGCCGGTCACGACCGCTGTCTGACTTGGGAGGGCTCGCGACGGACGGCCCTCGAGAACACCACGACCCGCTGCGCGGCGCTGTAGAGCGGGTGGCACGCGGTCAGCACCAGCCGGTCGTGCCGGACGCGGTCGATGACCGAGAGGTCCGTGGGGTCCACGATCTTGGTGCGCTCCACCCGGTACACGTAGCGCCCGTACGGCATGTCCACGGCGATCTCCTGGCCCCGGTGGAGGTCGTCGATCCTGCGGAAGGGCGCTCCGTAGGTGGTCCGGTGGCCGGCGATGGCCACGGTCCCGCGGTCGCCGGGAAGCGGCGTGTCCGGGTAGTGGCCGGGGCCCTTGCGCAGGTTGTCGAGGTCGGTGCCCTCGACCACGTAGTCCTTAACCCCGATCGCCGGGATCTCGATGCGGCCGATGGCGTCCCCCGGCAAGGGTCTCCTGTGAATCACCCTCGGCGGGGGATCGACCAGCGCCTCCTTCAACCGGGTTTGCTGGCGATGCGCGACGACCGCCGAGATCGGCTCCTGCCAGAGCAGGGTCACGGCGGCGTCGGTGATCAGGAGCGCCCCGCTGACCATCATCACCGACGCCACGAAGCGCAGCACGGCCCGCATGGTGGGCCAGTGTATGGACGCCGCCGGTTAGGCTTTTGGCGCCCCACTGAATAGGAGACAAAGACTCACGTGACCCAAGCAACGACCGCCCCGACCACCCACGAGAAGCTGCTGGCCTGGGTGGAGCAGGCGGCGGAGCTCACCCAGCCGGACGACATCCACTGGTGCGACGGCTCGGCAGAGGAGTACGACTCGCTCTGCCGCCAGCTCGTCGAGGCGGGGACCTTCGATCGGCTCTCCGACGCAAAACGGCCGAATTCGTATCTCGCGCGCTCGAACCCGAGCGACGTCGCGCGGGTGGAGGGCCGCACCTTCATCTGCTCGGCGAACGAGCACGACGCTGGGCCCACTAACAACTGGCGCGACCCTGACGAGATGCGCGAGACGCTCACCGAGCTGTTCCGGGGGTCGATGCGCGGGCGCACGATGTACGTCGTGCCCTTCTCCATGGGGCCGCTGGGGTCGCCGATCGCCCATGTGGGCGTGCAGCTCACGGACTCGCCGTACGTGGCGGTGTCGATGAGGATCATGACCCGCATGGGCCAGGGCGCCCTGGACGTCCTCGGCAGCGACGGCGAGTTCGTGCCGTGTCTGCACTCGGTCGGGATGCCGCTGGTGAACGGCGTGGAGGACGTGCCGTGGCCCTGCAACGACGAGAAATACATCGCGCACTTCCCCGAGGCGCGCGAGATCTGGTCGTTCGGCTCGGGGTACGGGGGCAACGCGCTGCTCGGGAAGAAGTGCTTCGCCCTGCGGATCGCATCGGTGATGGCCCACGACGAGGGCTGGCTCGCCGAGCACATGCTGATCCTGAAGCTCACCTCACCGGAGGGGACGGTCAGGCACGTGACCGGAGCCTTCCCGTCCGCATGCGGCAAGACCAACCTCGCCATGCTGATCCCGACCCTCCCCGGCTGGAAGGTCGAGACGGTGGGCGACGACATCGCCTGGATGAAGTTCGGCGACGACGGTCGGCTCTACGCGATCAATCCCGAGGCTGGCTTCTTCGGGGTCGCGCCCGGAACGAGCGAGAAGACGAACCCGAACGCGATGGCCACCATCCGCGAGAACTCGATCTTCACGAACTGCGCGCTCACGGACGACGGCGACATCTGGTGGGAGGGGATGTCAGAGCCGCCCAGCCACGCCATCGACTGGCACGGCGAGGACTGGACCCCCGACAGCGACCAGACGGCGGCGCACCCGAACGCCCGCTTCACGACCCCCGCCGCCCAGTGTCCGTCGATCGCCCCGAACTGGGAGGACCCCAAGGGCGTGCCGATCGACGCGTTCCTCTTCGGCGGCCGGCGCGCCTCGGTGGTCCCGCTCGTTACCGAGGCGTTCGACTGGGAGCACGGCGTCTTCATGGGGGCGATCATGGCCTCCGAGAAGACCGCCGCCGCGACCGGTGCGGTGGGCGAGCTGCGCTTCGACCCGATGGCGATGCTGCCCTTCTGCGGCTACAACATGGGCGACTACTTCGGCCACTGGATCGAGACCGGCCGCCGCGCGGGAGCGAAGCTGCCGAAGGTGTTCATGGTCAACTGGTTCCGCAAGGACCGCGACGGCCGCTTCCTGTGGCCCGGCTTCGGGGAGAACAGCCGCGTACTTGCGTGGGTGGCGGAGCGCTGCGACGGTCGCGGTGGGGCGCGGGAGACGCCGATCGGGCTCGTGCCGACCGACGACGCGATCGACGTCTCGGGGCTGGACGTGTCGCCGGAGGCGATGGCGAAGCTGCTCGAGGTGGACCCCGACGAGTGGCGCGCCCAGCTTCCGCAGTTGCGGGAGCACCTCGCCAAGTTCGGCGACGACCTGCCGGAGGAGATCAGCCAGCAGCTCGACGCCCTCGAGGGGCGCCTGGAGGCGAGCGGCTAGACGACGTTGCGCTCGTGCCGCTCCGGGCGCCCGGCGGCGAGCGCGGAGACGTCCACGAACGGCTCGCGCCCCAGGTAGAGGTCGCGCACGATCTCGCCGATCGCCGGTGCCTGAAGAAAGCCGTGGCCCGAGAAGCCGGTGGCGTAGAGGAAGCGCCCGGGCGCCGCCGCAGCCTCGCCGATCAGCGCGTTGCGGTCCGGCGTCATCTCGTAGTCGCCCCACCAGCCGCCGGCGATCGGCGCGTCGAGCAGCACGGGCGCGCGCCTCTCCAGCACCGGCACAGCCCGCTCGAGCCACTGGTCCTGCGTCGCGCAGACGTCGTTCGTGCCGAACAGGAGGCCGCGGCCCTCGCCGTGGAAGTAGAAGCCGGTGGCGAAGTCGATCGTCATCGGGGGCGGACGCTCGATCGTCATCGGGCCCGTGTAGGCGATGCGGCGGCGCTCCGGCGTGACGGGCAGCTCGACGGCCGCCAGCTCACCGACGGCGCGCGACCACGGTCCCGCCGCGCACACCACGCACTGGGTCTCGACCGGGCCCTTGCTCGTGAGCACGGAACCGTCGTCGATGCCCTCCAGCTCCCGGCCGACCTCGATGCGGGCGCCGTGCGCGCGTGCTCCGGCGGCGTAGCCCTGGACCGCCCCGTCGGGTGTGGCGTGGCCCGCGAGCGGGCAGAACGCCGCCGCGAGCACGCCGTCCAGACCGGCTAGCGGAGAGAGCTCGTGCGCCTCCTCGGGCGTCAGCATCCGGCTCGGCACTCCAAGCCTGTTCTGCATCTCGACGCTGCG
>DASUQG010000223.1:0-8318 GCA_036280695.1 Thermoleophilaceae bacterium | reverse complement strand
CGTCGGCCGGGCTCGCCCGGTACGCCGTGTGCGTGTAGAGGCCGAGGAAGCGGCGCTCGCCGATCACGCGGCCGTCGTCGTCGAAGCGCTTTACGCCCACGTAATCGAGGTACGACGGCCGGTGGACCGTCGAGCGCGAGTTCGCCTTGGTCAGCGTGAGCAGGCCCGGTGCGAGCGACGGGCCGCTCTCCTCGCCCTCCATCGGCTCGCGCAGGATCCCCAGCCCCGGGCCGGTGGGTCCACTCTCGTCGTACTCGCGGTAGCCCAGGAAGGTGAAGTTGTGGTCCTCGAGCCACTCGAGGAAGGCGGCGGCCTCCTCGACCTCCTCGCCGTCCGCCGGCGAGGATCCGCTGCGAAGCTCGCGCGCCACGTCCAGCGCCTGGCTGCGCATCTCGGGCCAGTCCTCGACGGCCGCGCGCACCTCGCCGATCACCCGCTCCAGATGCAGCTCCAGCTCATGCAGCTTGTCCGGGTCGGTCTGCCGGGCCACCTCGGCGTGGATCACTGACTCGGCGATCACCCCCTCCTCCGGCGTGTCGCCCGGGGGCTGGGGGAGTATCTCGAGCAGCTCCCCGCCCTCGTCGCGGCGCACGCCGAGCACGGGATGGATGATCAGGTGGACGCCGAACCCGCGCCGGTTCAGCTCCATGCTCACCGAATCGATCAGGAACGGCATGTCGTCGGTCACGATCTCGACGGCCGTGTGGGTGGACTGCCAACCGTGCTCCTCGAAGTGCGGGTTGTAGACGCGCACCTTCGGCGTGCCGGGCGCGCGCTCCCGGGCGAAGTTGAAGTGCCCGAGCGCCAGGCCGTAGAGGTCGAGCGGGTCGCGCTCCACCACGTCGTCGAGTGCCACCCATCGATACAGCTGGCGGGCAAAGGCCTCGGCGAGCTCGGCGTCCACGGAGCCGAGTTGCTCGCGCACCCGCGAGCACACGGCTTCGGTCAGCGCCTGCTCGGTGTGTTCGACCTTCATATCTCTGACCTTCATCGTATTCCCGCCGGCGGCATGAATCCGGGGTTTTTTCGCTCGAACACGCGGCCATAGGCGCATGCAGCGCTAAAGGGCGGCCGCCGAAAGACCGACGCGATTTCTGGACCTCGACCCGGGCCGACCCCTCCGGGGCACCTCCCCCGATGGCTTACTCCACCACCCAGGCACTACATTTGCAGCCGACTATCGGCGCCCCGCGCAAGCGCCTGCGCATCGCGATCGCGGGCGGAAGCCGGGCACCCGAGCGCGCTCGCTCCTGGATCGAGAGCGCGGCCTCCTGGCTCCCGGCCGAGCTCGAGAGCACGCTGCTCCTGCTGGTCTGCGAGCTCGTGAACAACGCGGTCCGCCACGGCGGCGCCGGAGAGGACGAGATCATCGAGCTCGAGCTCGGTGCACTCGAGGGCGGCCGTGTGATGGTCCAGGTGAGCGATCCCGGCACCGGCTTCGAGCACACGCCGCGCGACCAGCCGCTCGACGAGGAGGGCGGCTGGGGACTCGTGCTGATCGAGTCGATGGCCGAGCGCTGGGGCGTCGAGCACGAGGGCCGCACTCGGGTCTGGTTCGAGCTCGGCCCGTCGGCCGCCTAGGGCTCAGGCTGCGGCGAGTCGCTTCTCGAAGCGGACGCGCGTGGCGCCCGTGCCGCGGAGCACCTCGAGGCTGTCCATTATCGACGCGATGATCGGCATCCCGCGGCCGCCCTGCTGATCCGGCTTGGCCGATCGGGCCTCGCCGGCGAAGCAGCCGCAGTCACGCACCTCGACTTCGAAGCTGCCGTCGACGGCCTCCAGGCGAAGGAAGATGCCCCTCGGATCGCACGGCTCGCCGTGCTCGATCGCGTTCGCCACCGCCTCAGTGGTCGCCAGCATCAGCTCCCAGGTGGTGGACACGTCGAGCCGCAGCCGCGACGCAGCGGAGCGCACGAGCGCGCGCGCCTGAGGGGCGCTCGCGGGCGCCGCGGGTAGCCAGGACTCGACCTTCATCCATTTGGGGTATCTCCAGATACTGGATTAGTTACACGCGTGACCTGTCGGTAGCCTGCCCGGTCCGCCGTGCCCGACCTCCCGATAGCCCGCAACACCGCGCTGCTGTCCGCCGCACTGGCGGCCAACTCGGGAATGCTTCAGCTCCAGGCGGCCGTGGCGTCGCTGACGCTCGTCCAGGTGCTTGGGATCGAAGGGCTGCTCGGTCTGGGTCCGGCGATCGTGCTCGCCTCGGGTGCGCTCACGGCGCCGGTGGCCGGCCGAGCGATGGACCGGTTCGGGCGGGTGCCGGTGCTGGCGATCGGCTTCATGACCGGAGCCGCGGGTGGGGTGCTGGCGGCGATCGGCTGCGCCGGGGAGGTGCCCGTGCTGGTGCTCGCCGGCTTCGTGCTGGTGGGGATGGCGAGCGGCACCGCGCTGCTCGCCCGCACGGCGGCCGGCGACATGTACCCGCCCGAGCGCCGCGCGCACGGCATCGCGCTGGTCCTCTTCGGCGCGGTCTTCGGCGCCATCCTCGGGCCGGCGGTGTTCAGCCCGCTCTTGCACGGCAAGCACCTCGACGGCGACGCCCTCGCCCCGCTGTGGCTGGCGGGCAGCGGCTTCATGCTCGTGGCGCTGGTCCTCGTGCTGATGGTGCGGCCGGACCCGAAGCGGATCGCGGAGCTCCTCCACACGGGCGATCCGCCGCCCGACACGCGCGTGCCGCTGCGCGAGATCATCGCGCGCCCCGGGGTGATCCCGGCGCTGCTCGCGGCTCAGGCGAGCTTCGGCGTGATGGTCGGGGTGATGACGCTCACCGGAGCGGTGGTCGTGGACCACCAGCACCACGCCGCCCACAACGTGTTCCCGATCATCGGGGCGCACGTGATCGGCATGTACGCGCTGGTGCTGGTGGTGGGTCGGCTGATCGACCGCATCGGGAGAGGCGTGGCGCTTTCAGGAGGGCTTGTGCTGATGGCGCTGTCGGTGATCTCGCTGCTGTGGATCGACAGCGTCCCGGCCACCGCCGTGGCGCTGTTCGGCCTCGGTCTGGGCTGGAACTTCTCGTTCGTCGCGGCCACCGCGGAGCTGGCCGACAGCACGCTGCCGTCGGAGCGCGGCCGCCTGATCGGTTTCAACGACCTGCTCAGCGGGCTGACCGGCGCGGGCCTCGCGCTCCTGGGCGGCGTCGCGCTCGAGGCGCTGGGAGTGGCCGCGCTGGCTCTGGGAGCCGCGGCGCTCGTGTCGGGCCCGGCGCTGTGGCTCGCGCGCCGCAGGCCGGTTCACGCGACGTAGGCTTCGTGCCATGCCGACCGCAATCGCCGTCTCAGACCTCCCGGGAAACCTGATCGGCCGCTTCGAGGGCGGGGAGTACGGGTCGAGCGTCTCGTTCTTCATCGGGACCTTCGACGCCGGCACCGGCCCCGGCCTTCATCGCCACCCCTACGACGAGACCTTCATCGTCGAGGCGGGCAGCGCGACGTTCACGGTCGGCGACGAGACGCTCGAGCTCGAAGCCGGCCAGATCGCCGTGGTCCCGGCCGGTACGCCGCACAAGTTCGTTAGCGGCGAGGGCTTCCGGCTGATCAGCATCACGCCGGCTGAGCGGATGGAGCAGGAGGACCTGGAGTAACTAGGCCGCTCCGAGCTCCTCGCCGCCATACGTCCAGCGGCCGCTCACCATCGTCGCCACCACCCGCAGCTCGGGCAGCTCCTCGGGCGCGCAGGTGAGCGGGTCGCCGCTCAGCACGACGAGGTCGGCCAGCATTCCGGGGCGGAGCGTGCCGCGGCGGTTCTCCGCGTGCTCCAGCCACGCCGGCGCCACGCAGGTGGCGTGCAGCGCCTGCTCGACCGTGACCGCCTGCTCCGGGCGCCATGCCGGGCGCTCGTCGAGCGTGCGCAGCACGCCCGCCACGATGCCTGCCAGCGGGTCGAGCTCCTCCACGGGCGCGTCGGACCCGTTCGCCAGCAACGTCCCGGCGTCCAGCAGCGAGCGGTACGCGTACGCGCCCTGGCGGCCCTCCCAGAGCCGCTCCGCGAGATCGCGGTCCGACGGCGCGTGGCTGAATTGCACGGACGCCGCCACGCCGAGCTCGGCGAAGCGCGCCATGTCCGCCTCGTCGAGCAGCTGCGCGTGCTCGATGCGCGGGCGTAGGCCGGCCGCCTGCCACACGTCGCGGGTGGCCTCGAACGCGTCGAGCGCCGCCCGGTTCGCGCCGTCGCCGATCGCGTGCACCGCCACGGGCCAGTGCGCCTCCGCCGCCCGGCGCACCACGTCCTCGAGCAGCGCGCGCGAGCTGATCTCGACCCCGGAGCCGTCGAGCAGCCGCGCGGTCGCCGACCCGAGCGTTCCGTCCATGAACCCCTTGAGGTAGCCCATCCGGAGCATGTCGTCGCCGAAGCCTGAGCGCAGGCCGAGCCCGCGCAGGTCGTCGAGCCTGTCCCAGGGGAACGACTGCCACACCCGTACGTCGAGCTCGCCCGCCTCGAGCAGGCGCGCGAACACCTCGAAGGCGCCGAGCCAGCCGTCCTTGTCGTGGATCGCGACGACGCCGCGGGACGCCGCGACGCGCATCCCCTCGCGCGACGCTTCGAGCATCTCGTCCACGGTCGGACGCACGTAGCGGTCGCGGAACGCCCAGGCCGAGTTCTCACGCAGGATGCCGCTCGGCTCCACCACTCCGCCCGGCGTCTCGAGCGGCGCATCGGCCATCGCCACCGCCGCGCTGTTCACCCACAGCGAGTGGTAGTCCTTCGACATCAGCGCCACCGGCACGTCGGGCACGGCGCGGTCGAGAGCCTCCCTGGTGGGCGCATCGGTCCAGTCGCCCTCGCGCCAGCCGAGCCCGCGCAGCCAGCCGCCCGGCGCCACCCGCGCGCGTGCCGCCACCACGCGGTCGAGCGCCTCCTCGAGCGAGCGCGCTCCCTCGAGGCGCGCCTGGTGGAGGCCGAGCGACCAGGTCGGGAAGTGCACGTGCGAGTCCGTGAAGCCGGGCAACACGCAGCGCCCGCCCAGCTCAAGGGTGCGCGCGCCGGGGGCGGGCTCGGCCGCGATCACCCCGTCCCGAACGGCCAGCTGCCCCACGACGGGGGCAGCCGGGTCCAACGTTCGGATCGTTCCGCCGGTGAGGAGCACCGGCGGAACCCTAGGTCAGTCGTCGAGCAGGCAGACGTATGTCGTGCCCGCCGTGCCCGGGGCCGGCCTGTCCGCGAGCGCGACGCGCGCCTCCTCGGCGTTCATCCACTTGCCCGGGTTCTTCGACTTCTTGCCCGCACCCGAGTAGTGGTAGATGTCGAGGCCGCGCCGGATGTCGTTGCCGAACAGGTAGAAGTCGCCGGTCTTGCGGTCGATCTGCGGCGTCTTCGCGGACCACGTGTCGGCGTCCGGCATCCGGTAGTAGCCGATCTCCTTCATGCCCTCGCCGGCCACCTGCGTGCTGCCGAGCGAGACCCCGGTCAGGCCGGAGAGGTCGACCACGCGCACGCCGCCGTTGTAGAACGCGGCCGTCATCACCTGCTCGCGCTGGTGGATGCGGAACACGTGCGCGGTGCAGGTGCCGGTGGCCTCGCCGGAGAAGCCGACGTCGTCGATGTTCCAGTAGCCCACCTTCTGCGGGTTCTTCTCGAGCTCACCGGTGACGTCGTACACGTGGAAGCCGCCGCTCGGACAGACCGGTCCGCCGGCGGCTCCGGCCACCTCGTCCTCGGCGAGCAGGAACGTGCGCTCACGCCCGCTCGCGTCGGTCGTCGTGTACGGGTCCATCTGGTGCCAGACGTTGATCGCCGGGTCTGGCCAGGTCGAGATGATGCTCGGATCCGCCGGGTTCTCGGTGTTGATGACCACGCCCTGCGACAGCGCCGCCGAGTACGCGCGCGTACCGTCGCTCTTGAAAGTGATGTCGTGGGACTCGGTGCCGAGCCCCGGGAACGTCGGCAGCGGCAGCTCCTTGACCTTCACCGGCGCGGCGAAGTTCGAGATGTCGAAGACCTCGATCGCCGGCGTGGGGGAGTTGACGATGAGATCGGAGTTCGAGTTGTAGAGGTAGTTGCCGCTCGGGTGGATCGTGCCGTTGTGGGTGCCCTGCGTCACGTCCACGAACGAGACGGTCTTCGGATGCAGCGGGTCGGTGATCTCGGCGATGAAGCTGCCGTTGCGGCCCTGGCCAGTCGGCTTCAGCACGTCGAAGCCGAGCGCCGCGGCCTCCTGGTAGCAGGTGGAGGTGCCGTCGCCGAAGGTGTCCGAGGCGTAGCTCACGAAGACGCGGCCGGGCTTGCTCGCCTGGCGGAACACCTGGACGTCGCCCTGGGTCACGCCGCAGTCGTAGACCGCGACGATCTGCGAATTGCGCGGGTTCGTGATGTCCACGATCTGCATGCCGTTCTTGTACGAGCCCGCAAGGGCGTACTGGCGGCCGCCGATGCGGGTGAACTCGATGTCCGTGCCGGTGATCTCGGTGGCGCCGTTGCGCAGCTCGTACGGGAGGTTCTTGACGAACTCCATGTTGTCGCTGTGCTCGCCCGACGTGGCCGCCTGGCCGAATGCGGCCGGAGCGCTGAGCGCAAGGACGGCTAGAACGAGAGATCCAAGAACCGCGAGACGACGCATTGCCGAGGCACCCCCTGCCAGTGGTAGATGCCTCGGGCCATACCCGACGCCCTGAAAGGTAAAACGCGTGAACCTATGGGCGAGCGGCGGCTGGGCTAGCCGCTGTGGGTGCGAGCGGCCGTACGCGGGTTCTCGAGTGGCCGCACGGTTTCCTCGATCTGGTCGCGCAACGGCTCCAGCCGCGGCGGGATCGAGAGCTTCTCACCCAGCGTCTCGAGCGGCTCGTCGATCGTGAAGCCCGGGCTCGGGGTGGCCAGCTCGAACAGCACGCCGCTCGGCTCGCGGAAGTAGATCGACTTGAAGTAGTGCCGGTCGATCACCTGAGTGGGGTGTGCGCCGTTCTGGGTCACGCGGTCGCGCCAGGCCTCGTGGTCCTCGTCGGCCGAGTTCCACGCGATGTGGTGCACGGTGCCCGCGCCCTGGATGCCGCGCTCGGCGGGCGGGGCGTCGTAGAGGTAGAGCCCGCCGCGCTCGTCGCCGCGCGCCTCCCAGCCCTCGTCGGAGGCCTCGAAGCCGAGGCCCTCCTCGAGCAGGCCGCGGCTGCGCTCGGGGTCGGACGCGTACGCGCGCGCGGCGTGGAAGCCCTGGAGCGCGTGCTCGGCCGGCACCTCGGGGTGCTCGGCGATCAGCGGCTCGTCGGTCACGTCGGCCACGAGCAGTTCGTGCTCGAGGCCCTCCGGATCGGCGAAGCGCAGGCTGTCGCCGTCGCGGGTGGTCTCGATGCCCGCGCCGGCCAGCCGGTCGCTCCAGAAGTCGAGCGCCGCGGGGGAGCCGACGCGCCAGACCACGCGGTGGATCATCCCCTCGCCCGCGCGGCCGGGCGCGGCACCGGGGTACTCGAAGAAGGTCAGGTCGAGGCCCGGCTTGGCGTGCTCGTCGCCGTAGAAGAGGTGGTAGACGGTCGGGTCGTCCTGGTTGACGGACTTCTTCACGAGTCGGAGGCCGAGCACTCCGACGTAGAAGTCGACGTTGCGCTGCGCGTCGCCGGTGATGGCCGTGATGTGGTGGATGCCGTTCAGCTTCATGGCTAGGTCGTCTCTCCTCGACGCTCCGGGGCGGGCGATGATTGCGCATGCAACTATATCACACCGCCCGCGAGGACGGCGACCAGCCAGTGGGAACGTCCGCAGCCAGGTTCAAGATTGCGCTGGTTCGCAGGTTCGAAGTTGCAGGTTTGGACGACCCCGAGGCCCAAGAAGGAGACCAGGATGCACCCACCAGAGGGGCGAGCTGGACGGAGGCGGGCAGCATGAAGCTGATCGCGGCGGCCTTCAGCATCGCCCTTATGGGCATGGCCGGTGTGGCGCTCGCCGCCCCGAAAAGCGATCCGGGACCACCCCCGCAGGCTCAGGGGAACGGCCCGGCGCCGCAGGCGCAGCTAGGACCCCCGCCGCAAGCGCAGGCCCCCGCGCCGGCCGCGGCGAAGCCTAAGACGACCGGGCAGCACGGCGGCGGCAAACAGGTTCAGGCGCCAGCCGTGCAGGCGCCCACTCAGAGCAACCCCGGGTCCAGCGTCGCTCCGGGGCACGAGGGCGGCCATCGCGGCCGGCCGGCGCCGGGCGAGGTGCGCGGGCGGGGGCACGTTCGTGCCAACAGCCGAAGGGCCACCCACTGCCAGGCGGCCCGCTGCCAGGGCGAGGCGTCGAGCAACAGCGGCGACGAGCAGCCGGCCGACGAGGGCGTCGTCCTCGGCGTGACCGACGAGCGCCCGAGTCGCGACCGAGCCGGACGCAAGCTCGACGAGTCGGACCCAGGAGCA
>DASUQG010000222.1:0-22076 GCA_036280695.1 Thermoleophilaceae bacterium | reverse complement strand
AGCAGCGTCTCGACGGTCGCGCCCTCGGGCAGCGCCACGCTGAGCCGGCGGGTGCCGGCCGCCGTGGCGAGCCCGGCTCCAAGTCGCACCTGGACGTGCACTGCTCTCCGCAGCGTAGCGCCGCTCAGCACCGCGGCCTAGATGGCTTGGATAGGGTCGCGCGATGAGCGCCCTCGACCACCTGTGGCTGCATTTCACGGAGATGGGGCGCTACCGGAGCGGCGACGAGCTTCAGGTGATCGTCCGCGGCGACGGCTGCTACCTCGAGGACAGCGCCGGCAGGCGCTACCTCGACGCTCTCGCGGGCCTCTTCTGCGTGAATATCGGCTACGGCTTCGGGGAGGAGATGGGCGAGGCCGCGGCGGCGCAGATGCGCGAGCTGCCGTTCGCCATCAACTGGACCTTCGCGCACCCGCGATCGATCGAGCTCGCCGCTGAGGTCGCCGGCCTCGCACCCGCCGACCTGAACCGCGTCTTCTTCGTCTCGGGCGGATCCGAGGCCGTGGAGGCGGCCTGGAAGCTCGCGCGCCAGTACCACACCGCCCGCGGCGAGCGCCGCTGGAAGGCGATCGCGCGCAGGATCGCCTACCACGGCACCACCATGGGCGCTCTTTCGATCAACGGCTGCACGGAGCTGCGCACCCCGTTCGAGCCGCTCGTTCCGGACGTGCTGCACGTGTCGAACACCAACCGCTTCCACCGCCCTCCCGGCGAGGCGGAGCAGGAGTTCACGCGCTTCCTGCTCGAGGAGCTGGAGGCGACCATCGAGATGGCCGGGCCGAGCACCGTGGCGATGGTGATCGTCGAGCCGGTGCAGAACGCCGGCGGCTCGTTCATGCCGCCGGCCGGCTACCTCGAGGGCGTGCGCGAGCTCTGCGACCAGCACGGCATCCTGCTCTGCTTCGACGAGGTGATCACAGGGTTCGGCCGCCTCGGCCACTGGTTCGCCGCCGAGCGCTTCGGCGTGACGCCCGACCTGATCACGTCCGCGAAGGGCCTTTCGTCGGCCTACGCGGCCATCGGCGCGCTCGTGGCGAGCGAGCGCGTGATGGAGCCGTTCCTCGCCGACGGCGCCATGTACTCGCACGGCATGACCTTCGGCGGTCATCCCGTGCAGGCGGCCGTGGCGCTCAAGAACATCGAGATCATGCGCCGCGAGCGCATCGTGGAGCACGTGCGCGACAGCGAGGCCGCCTTCCGGGCGGCGCTCGAGCCCCTGCTCGAGCTGCCCATCGTGGGCGACCTCCGCGGGGCCGGCTTCTTCTACGCGCTCGAGCTCGTCAAGGACAAGCAGACGCGAGCCGGCTTCAACGAGGCCGAATGCGACGAGCTCCTGCGGGGCTTTGTCTCGCCGCGCCTCTTCGAGGAGGGGTTGATCTGCCGGGCGGACGACCGCGGTGATCCGGTGGTGCAGATCTCGCCTCCGCTTGTTGCCGCGCAGGCGGAATTCGACGCGATCGCGCAGACCCTGGGGAACGTGCTCGACCAGGCCGGCGAGCGAATGCGGGTGGCCTCGTGAGCTACGACGCCATCGTGGTCGGAGGCGGCCACAACGGCCTCACGTGCGCCGCCTACCTGGCGCGCGCCGGGCTGAGCGTCTGCGTGCTCGAGCGCCGCGACGTGCTCGGCGGGGCGTGCGTGACCGAGGAGGTCTGGCCGGGCCAGCGCGTGTCGCGCGCGTCGTACGTGGTCTCGATGCTGCAACCCAAGGTCGTCTCCGAGCTGAGGCTCCACGAGTTCGGCTACGAGGCCGTGCCGCTCGACCCGAGCTACGCCACCTTCGGCACGGACGGGCAGCCGATCCTCTTCTTCCACGACGGCGAGCGGACGAGCGAGCAGATCGCCCGCTACTCGAAGCGCGACGCGGAGGCCTACCCGCGCTTCTCGGAGCTGCTCGAGCGGATGGCGGGCTTCCTGCGCCCGCTGATGCTGCGCCCGCCGCCCGTGCTCGGCTCGAAGCGCCCCGGCGACCTGCTGTCGCTCCTGCGCGAGGGCGGTCGCGCCGCGGGACTGCCGAGGCGCGACGTGCACGAGCTGTTCCGCGTGATGACGATGCCGATCGGCGACCTGCTCGACGGGTGGTTCGAGACGGACGCCCTCAAAGGCGCCATCGGCTCGACGGGCGTGGTCGGCGTCTGGGCGGGCCCGCGCACGCCGGGCACCGCCTACAACCTGCTCCACCACGAGCTCGGGGAGCTGAACGGGATCAGCGGCGCGTGGGGCCACGTGAAGGGCGGCATGGGTGGCATCAGCCAGGCGCTCGCGCGCAGCGCGGAGTCGCACGGCGCCACGATCCGGACGGGCGCGGCGGTCCGCACGATCGACGTGAGCGGCGAGCGGGTCACCGGGGTCACGCTCGAGGGCGGCGAGGAGCTCGAGGCGCCGCTCGTGATCTCCGGTGCCCACCCGCGCACGACCGTGCTCGACATGGTCGGCGCCGAGCACTTCCCCGACGAGGTGGTGAGCGACATGCGCCGCTACCGCAGCCGCGGCGGCTCGGTGAAGATCAACTGCATCCTCTCGGAGCCGCCGCGCTACACCGAGGGCGGCGAGCAGCTGCTGCGGACCGGCGTGGCGATCTGCCCGTCGCTCGACTACCTCGAGCGCGCCTGGCAGGACGCGGTCCGGGGCGAGCCGGCGGCCGGCCCGTACATCGAGGTCGAGGTGCCGAGCTCGGTGGACCCCTCGCTCACCGACGACGGCACCTGCGTGATGACGATGTTCACCCAGTACGGGCCGAGTCGCGAGGAGGACTGGCCCGACGGCGCGCGCGAGGCCTACGCGCAGCGCTGCATCGACATGCTGGCCGAGCACGCGCCCAACGTGCCGGACGCCCTGATCCACCACGAGGTGCTCGCGCCGCCCGACCTCGAGCGCATCTTCGGCCTCGCGGGCGGCTCGATCTTCCAGGGCGAGCAGGGGCTCGACCAGATGGCCTTCATGCGCCCCTCTCCCCTGCTAGCGCAGTACTCGACCCCGGTGGCGGGCCTCTATCTCTGCGGCGCCGGCACCCACCCCGGCGGCGGCGTGATGGGCGCGTGCGGGCACAACGCCGCCCGGCGCGTGCTGAAGGACCGCCGCTCGCTCAAACGGCGGCTCAGCGCAAGACGAGCGCGTGCTCCGGCTGCCAGCCGAGCCTGACGCGCTCGCCGATCTGCCAGCGGTCGTCGGAGCGCTGCCGCGCGGTGTTCTGCTCGAGAGCCACCAGCCTCAGTCCGGCCGCGAGCTCCACGATCACCTGGGTGGTCGTGCCCACGTACACCCGCTCCACGATCGTCCCCTCGAGCGCGACCATCCCGTCCTCGAGCTCGTCGAGCCAGATCTTCTCCGGCCGCACCGAGACGTGGACCGCCGAGCCGTCCGAGCACTCCTCGGGCACCGGGGCGGCGAAGCGTGTGCCCGAGGCGAGCCTGATGCCGCCGTTCTCGACCGTGGCCGGCAGCAGGTTCGAGATGCCGATGAAGCCAGCCACGAACGGCCCGCCCGGGCGCTCGTAGACCTCCTCCGGCGTGCCGCACTGGCGCATCTCGCCGTCCTCCATCACCGCGATGCGGTCGGACATCGCGAGCGCCTCCTCCTGGTCGTGCGTCACATACAGGAACGTGATGCCGACCTCGCGCTGGATCCCCTTCAGCTCCACCTGCATCTGCTTGCGCAGCTTCAGGTCGAGCGCGCCCAGCGGCTCGTCGAGCAGCAGCACCGCCGGGCGGTTCACGAGCGCGCGGGCGAGCGCCACGCGCTGCTTCTGGCCCCCGGAGAGCTCGCGAGGCTTGGAGCGCTCGCGCCCGCGCAGCTCCACCAGCTCGAGCGCCTCCGCCACGCGCGTGCGGATCTCGTCGGTGGGGACCTTCCGGCGCTTCAGCCCAAACGCGACGTTGTCCTGCACGTCGAGGTGCTCGAAGAGCGCGTAGCTCTGGAAGACCGTGTTCACGTTGCGGTGGTAGGGCGGCACCCGCTCCACGGGCTCGCCCTCGAGGAAGATGCGGCCCTCGCTCGGCTGCTCGAAGCCGGCGACCATCCGGAGCGTCGTCGTCTTCCCGCAGCCCGACGGTCCGAGCAGGGAGAAGAACTCGCCGGGCTCGATCTCGATGTCGAGGCCGCTGACGGCGACCGTGTCGCCGAAGCGCTTGGTGACCTGCTCAAAGCGTATTGCCGAAGCACTCGGCTCGGCCGAGTGCGCACGGATGCTTTTCCCGCTCACGCCGCCTCTCTCCCCACGAGCACTCCCAGTCCGCTCTCGCGCCGCCCGAGCAGCCGCGGCAGCGCGATGGCGAGGCCGATCAGGACGGCCGACACCGCGAGCATCAGCGTGCCGATCGCGTTGATGGTCGGCGTGACGCCGAAGCGGATCGCCGAGTAGATCCGCACCGGCAGCGGCTGCGGCGACTCGCCGGTCGTGAAGAACGAGATCACGAAGTCGTCGAAGCTGAGCGCGAACACGAGCAGGCCGGCCGCCAGGATCGCAGGCCACAGCTCCGGAATCGTCACGAGCCTGAGCGTGCCCCAGCGCGTCGCGCCGAGGTCGAGTGCCGCCTGTTCGACCTCTGGGTTCACCGCGGCCAGGCGGGCGCGGACCACCACCGTCACGTACGAGATCGAGAACGTGATGTGGGCGATCATGATCGTCTCGAGCGAGAGCCGCCACCCGATCTGCGTGAACAGGATCAGCGCGGAGACCGCGGCGACGATCTCAGGCGTGACCAGCGGGATCAGCATCAGCACGTTGGCGCTGCCCGCCCAGCGCGTGCGCGCGCGGACGAGCCCGAACGCGAGCATGGTGCCGAGCACGGTGGACACGACCATCGTCACGAACGCGATCTCGATGCTGGCGATGAGCGACTCCCGCAGCGACTCGTTGTCGAAGAAGCGCTCGTACCACTGGAGGCTGAAGCCCTGGAAGTTCTGAAGCGACCGCGTCGAGTTGAACGAGAACAGCGCGACCAGGGCGATCGGGGCGAACAGGAACACGAAGAAGAGCGCGGTGAACGCGGGCAGGAAGCGCGGGCGGTCGAAGTCCTTCGGCGGCGAGCTCATGCGGTCGTCTCGCGGGCGGCGCGCGCCGCGGAGCGCAGGTAGAGGACCATCCAGATCGCGAGGAACGACATCAGCACCGCCGTCAGCGCGGCGCCGAAGGGCCAGTTCTCCGCGGCGAGGAACTGCTGCTGGATCAGGTTCCCGATCATGTAGGTGCCGGGGCCGCCGAGCAGCTGGGCACTCACGAAGTCGCCCACCGCGGGAAGGAAGACGAGCACCGCGCCGGCCAGCACTCCCTGGAAGGTGGCCGGCATCGTCACGTGCCGGAACGTGTTCCAGCGCGTGCCGTAGAGATCCTTGCCCGCCTCGATCAAAGCCGGGTCCATGCGGTCGAGCGCCGCGTAGATCGGGAGGATCATGAACGCGAGGTATCCGTACACGAGCCCGCCGATCACGGCCCACGAGGTGTTCAGGAAGCGGATCCCCTCGTCGCGCACCCCGATGTCGGTGACCACCCCGTTCACGAGCCCCTCGTCGGCGAGCAGCGCCACCCAGGCGTAGGTGCGGACGAGGTAGTTGACGAAGAACGGCACCACCACCAGCGCGATCAGGGCGTGCTTGTAGCGGCCCCCGAAGCGGGCGATGTAGTAGGCGACCGGGTAGCCGATCACCAGGCAGAGCCCGGCCGTGGCCAGCGCGAACCCCACCGACCGCGCCAGCACCGGCAGGAAGAGCGGGTCGAATGCCTGCTCGTAGTTCTCCGGGTGCCAGCCGTAGATCGCGTTGCCGAAATCGTCCGTCGTCCCGAACGAGAGGGCCAGCGTGAGGCCCAGCGGGATCGCGAACAGCAGCGTGAGCCAGAGCGCCCCCGGCGAGAGCAGGGAGGCGGCGAAGCGCTGCTCGCTCAGGCTGCCTTCACCTCGGTCCAGACGCGGTCCCAGGCCCGGCGGCGCTCGCCCGCCAGCGGGGCGAACTGGTCGCCGCGCTCCAGGTCCTCGGTCGTGACCGTGATGGCCGGGTCGTCCTGGGCCAGCTCCTGGAACGCGTCCACCGCGCCGTTGTTCGGCATCGGGTAGCCGAAGTACCCCACGTTCTGCGCTGCGTTCTCGGGGTCGAGCATGAAGTCGATGAACAGCATCGCCGTGCCGGGATGCTCGGCGTTGGCGGGGATGGCCATCGTGTCGGCGCCGACCGGGATGCCCTCCTTGCACTTCTCGAACTTGTAGATGCTCGGGTCGTCCGCCTGGTTGCGCACGTTCACGACGTCGCCGTTCCAGCCGTGATGGATCCAGGCGTTGCCGTTCAGCATGTTCTGGACGTCGTCCGTGGAGTACCCGCGCAGCAGCGGCTTCTGGTCGATCAGCGTCTGCTTGGACGTCTCGAGCTCGTCCTCTCCGTACTCGTTCAGCTCGTAGCCGTTCTTGTAGTTGGCCATGCCGATGGCCTCCTGGAAGTCGTCGAGCACGTAGATCTTGCCTTTGGCGTCCTCGCGGAAGAGGTCGTCCCAGGATCCGGTCATGTCGCTGATCTTGTCCTCGCGCCAGATCACGCCGGTGGCGTACATGCCGTAGGGCACCGTGTGCGCCGAGTTCGGGTCGTAGACCGGGTCATGGAAGAACTCGAACACCTGGTCGTAGTTCTTCAGCTGGTCGTGATCGAGCTTGAGCAGCTGGTTCGACGCCACGAGCCGCGGCGTCACGGACTGGTCGGGGAAGATGACGTCGTACTTGTTGCCCGAGCGCAGCTTCGCCAGCATCGATGCCATCGAGTCGAAGTTCGACTGGCGCACCTTGACGCCGTACTTCTTCTCGAACGCCTTGATCAGCTCCGGATCGAGGTACTCGGACCAGTTGAAGTAGACGAGGTCCCCGTCGACCTTCGCCTTCACGACCTTCTCGGTGTCCTCCTTCGAACCGCCGCCGGAGTCCCCGACTCCGCATCCGGCGAGGCCCGCGCCCAATGCCAACCCGGCGCCGCCGCGCAGCAGTCCGCGCCGGTCGATGCGACCGGCAAGGAAGTCGTCAACGTCCCTCAACATCTCGCCCCCTCAGGCAGCTCACAGCCGAGCTCCCGCTCGGCCAGTCTCACGGCCAGCTCCCGAACTCGATCGGGTGTGACCTCCGTGTCCCTCAGCGCAATCTGAACCGACAGCCCGTCGAGCAGCGACGCGAGCAGCACCGCGAACTCCTCGGGGTCCGCCGTTCTGAACTCTCCACGCTCCTGTCCGTAACGGACGACCTCTGCGATCGTGCGGCGCCAGCGCCCGTCGAGCTCAGCGCGCGTGGCGGCCAGCTCGGGGTCCCTGAGCGCGCGCGCCCACAGCTCCATCCAGAGCGCGGCGTCGTAGTCGCCCTCGCCCGTGGCGGAGTGCACGATGTGAAGCAACCGCTCGCGCGGGCTCTCGATCTGCTCGAGCCGGTGCGCCAGCTTCTCGTAGAAGCGCTCCTCCGCCGAGGTCAGTGCCTCCTTCAGCAGCTCGGACTTCGAGGCGAAGTAGTAGAGGACCGAGGGGGCGCTGGTGCCCGCCTCGTGCGCGACGTCGGCCACGCGCGCGTTCTCGAGCCCGCGCTGCCTGATCACCGCCGCGGCGGCCGCCAGCAGCTCCGGACGGCGTACGTGGTCAAGCCGTGGCCGAGGGCTCATGCGCAGGGTTCCGTAACTTGAACGGAGGTTCAGAAAAACCTAGTCCTGTGGGTGGGCCGGGTCAAGGGGCGGGGGCGGCTGCTCCGGGAGGCCGAGCTCGTCCTGCACGGCGGCCCAGATCTCCCGGCGGGCGTGCGCGACCTCGAGGTCGCCGAACAGCACGCGCACGCCGTAGCCGTCGGCGAGCGCCAGCAGGAGGTCCGCGATTCGCTCGGGCTCCGCGTCGCTCGCGAACTCGCCGCGCTCGATCCCGGTCGCGATCGCCTCCGCGAACCAGCCGCGCATGCGCGCATAGAGGCGCGCCGCGGTAGGGCGCATCTCCGGATGGCGGGCGGCCCGCAGCCACAGCTCCACCCACAGGATCCAGTCGCGTTCGAGCATGCCCGGGTAGGGCAGGCACTGGTCGATCATCGCGGCCAGCCGCTTCACGCTGCCGAGCTCCTCGACGTCGCCCTCGGGCCCGAGCCGCACGTCGCCGGCCAGCTCGTAGGAGTAGTCGAGCGCCTGCTCCAGCAGGGCCTCGCGGGTTTCGAAGTGGTAGTGGACGAGCGAGGTGGACACGCCGGCGTCCATGGCTATCCGCGCGATCCGGACCTCGTCGATCCCATGGCGAGCGATCCGGTCGACGGCGGCCGCGAGGATGCGCTCGCGGGCGCCGCGCTCGGTGGCGGCGGCGCCCGTCACCGGAGATCCGCGCGGATGCGCTCCGCGAACCAGGCGATGGCGGCCTCGCGGTGCGACAGCGGCCCGAGCTCGAAGCCGCGGGTGGCGAGCCCCGCCTGCACGTTCCTCACGAGGTCGATGTCCTCGGCGCCCACGATCCTGTTCACCTTGGCGTTGGCGTACTGGGCCAGCCGCGTGCGCAGGCCGGAGCGCGGATGCCGGTACGCGACGGCCACGTCGCGGGTGCCGAGCGGGCCGTCGGGATGGATGCACCAGCTGGAGACCTGGTCGGGATAGAGGTCGATGGTCGTGTTCGGGTAGATGAACACGTAGCGCCATACGCGCCGGTCCTCGTCGCCGAGGCCGGGCATCGGCTCGACCAGCCGCTGGTAGGCGCGCTCCGTCAGGTTCCCCGATGCCTTCTCGCGCATCGGGGCCTCGAACCACACCCAGTTGTCGTGCAGCTCGAGGTCGTAGCGCTTGTAGTCGAGCATCCGCATCAGCCCGGGATGGCCGATCGGGATGTGGTAGCCCTCGTTGTAGTTCTCGACGACGATCTTCCAGTTGGCCGGCTGAGTGCCCTCCCAGAACGTCTTGGGACGCAGCTCCGCGATCGAGTAGCGCTCGAGGCGCTCGGGCAGGCCGCGGACCTGCTCGGCGAGCGGTTCGGCATCGGGGTCGAGGTTCACGAACACGAGGCCGCACATCACCTCGATGCGGACCGGGAAGAGGCCGAGCGCGGACTTGTCGAGGCCGGGGATCGAGCGGCCCTCGGGCACGCCGATCAGCTCGCCGTCGAGCCGGTAGGTCCAGCCGTGGTAGAGGCAGCGGATCGCCTGGCCGCAGTCGCCGGAGCCGGTGAGCAGGCGCGAGCCGCGGTGGCGGCAGACGTTGCGGAACGCGCGCAGCTCGCCCTTGTCGTCGCGCACCACGAGCACCGGCTGCGAGCCGGCGCTCGCCGTCATGTAGCCGCCGCGCTCCGGCAGCTGCCTCACGTGCCCGACGAGCTGCCAACTGCGGGCGAAGATGCGCTCCTCCTCGAGCTCCGCGATCGCAGGGTCGCGGTAATAGCGCGGTTCGAGCGCTGAAGCCAGTCTGGGAGCGGGTTCCGTGAGCGTCACGCGAGATCCTGACTTTGTGATCAGTCGCATGATAACATGCCGTCGTGCGTCCACACGGCGCCCGCAACGCATGGCTCTCGATCACCCCCGAACCCGAAGTCGAGCTGCCCAGGGCGCTCGCCACGCTGCGCGCCGGCGGGCATCCGAGCCCGGAGCTCGTGGCCGAGGAGGCCGCCCGCGCGGAGCAGCTCATCACGCGTCGCGGGAGGCGCGCGTGGCGCCGCTACCTGGCGGACGCGCTCGTCCTCGCTCGCTCGTCGGAGGACCCGGCCGTGGCTGAGGCGCGGGCGGTCGTGGAGGACGTCGTGCACAACCACTCACAACTGGAGCTCGGCCTATGACAGTCACGCCCGCCGCCCCGACCGTGCAGACCGCGGCGGACCTCACCGACCAGCAGCTCGAGCTGCGTGACCGCGCGCGCCGTTTCGTCGACGAGGTGCTCATCCCCAACGAGGAGCTGGCGGAGCGCGCGGGCGGGAAGATCCCGGACGAGCTGAAGGAGCGCATCCGGCGCGAGTCCGTCGAGGCGCGCCTGTCGGGCGGCCTGCACGCGCCCGAGCACGGCGGGCAGGGCTGGTCGAAGCTCGAGTGGTTCCTCGTCGAGGAGCAGCTCGGGCGCTCCACCAACGCGCTGTCCTGGCACATGCCGGGCGCGTACAACGTGCTCGCGGGCGGAACGCCCGAGCAGATCGAGCGCTACCTCAAGCCGGCGCTGCGCGGGGAGCTGCACGACGCGTACGCGGTCACCGAGGCCGAGGCCGGCTCCGACCCGTCGCGGATCGCCACGACGGCGCGCCGGAGCGACGGCGGCTGGGTCATCGACGGCGAGAAGTGGTTCGTGACCTACGGCGACGTCGCGGCCGTGTACATCGTGATGGCGAAGGCACTCGTCGATGGCCAGGAGCTGCCGACCCTGTTCCTGGTCGACCGCGGGCTCGACGGCATCGAGGTGATCGACGACCCGCCCTTCTCGCACACCTATCCCCACGGCCACCCGACGATCCGCTTCGACGGCGTGGAGGTGGCCGACGACGCCGTTGTGGGCGGTCTCGGTGGCGGCGAGGAGCTCCAGCGCTCCTGGTTCACGGAGGAGCGCCTCGGCATCGCGGCGCGCGGCGTAGGCTCGATGTGGCGGCTGATCGAGGAGGCCACCGCCTGGGCGCTCCAGCGCGAACAGGGCGGGCAGCGGATCATGGACTACCAGGGCGTGTCGTTCCCGCTCGCCGACTCCGCCGCCGACGCGGCAGCCGGGCGGCTGCTCGCAATCGAGGTGGCGCGGCTCGCGGACGCCGGGGCGGACCCGAAGGTCGTGCACGCCAAGGCGTCGATGGCGAAGCTGTTCGTGAGCGAGGCGGCCGGGCGCTGCGCCGACCGCTGCCTGCAGATCTTCGGCGGCCGCGGCTACATGCGCACCAACGTCGCGGAGCGCTTCTTCCGGGAGCTGCGCGTGGACCGCATCTGGGAGGGCACCAGTGAGATCCAGCGCCTGATCATCGCTCGCGCCCTCGAGCGCCGGGGCGTGGAGCGCACGCTGCACTGATGGACCTGGGGCGGCTGCTGCGGCCGCGCAGCGTCGCGGTGGTCGGCGCAAGCGAGCGCGATGGCTCCTATGCGGGCGACACGCTCCTGAACCTGAACGCGGCGGGCTTCGCGGGACCGGTCTGGGGTGTGAACCCGAAGCGGGATGCCGCGCACGGGCGGCCGTGCTTCCCGTCGCTCTCGGATCTGCCCGAGGTGCCCGACGCCGTGGTCGTGGCGATCCCGGCCGCCGCTGTCCCGGACGTCGTTGACGAGGCCGGCGCGCTCGGCTGCGGCGGCGTGGTGATCTACAGCGCCGGGTTCGGCGAGGTGGCGTCCGGAGTGGAGCACGAGCGCCGGCTTGCCGAGGCCGCGAGCCGCCACTCGCTTCCCGTATGTGGACCGAACGGCAACGGCATCGTGTCGCTGCACGGGCGGGCCACGCTCTGGGGCGACACGCTGCGGCAGCTCACGCCCGGACCGGTGGCGCTGGTGTCGCAGAGCGGCAACGTGGCGGTGAACGCGCTCGCGGCCAGGCGCGGGCTCCGCTTCCACACGGTGGTCTCCTGCGGCAACTCGGTGATGCTCGATCCGGCCGACTGGGTCGCGGCGCTCGCGCTGGAGGAGGGCGTCGGCTCGGTCGCGCTCTACCTAGAGGGGGACGGTGACGGGGCCGCGCTCTGCGAGGGGCTGGCCGTGTGTGCCGAGCGCGGCGTGGGCGTGGCGGTGCTGAAGGTCGGAGCGTCTGCGGCCGGAGCCGCCGCCGCGGCGGCCCACACCGGCGCGATCGCGGGCGACCAGCGCATCTTCAGGGCGCTCGTCGAGGAGGCCGGCGCAGCATGGGCCGCCGACGTGCACGACCTGCTCGAGCTGGCAAAGAGCCTGGCGGTGCCGGGCGCGCGCCGCGCGGGCGGCGGGCTCGCGATCCTCACCTGCTCGGGCGGCGACTCGGCGCTCGCCGCCGACGAGTGCGAGCGGCTCGGGATCGCGCTGCCGCCGCTCGCGCCGGCCCCCGCCGAGCGCCTGCGCGCACTGCTTCCGGCGGCGGCCACGGTCGGCAACCCGCTCGACTACACCGCGCTGATCTGGGGCGAGGTGGAGCGGTTGCGCGACATCGTCGTGACCGTGGGCGAGGACCCGGCGATCGAGCGCGTGCTCGTGTTCTACGACCAGGCCGCCGACGTGGGCGCTGCGGAACGCTCCTGGGCGGCGGTCCGTGAGGGCATCCGGCTGGGCGCCGAGCACTGCCCCGTTCCGGTGATGGTCGCCTCCACGCTGCCCGAGCTGCTCGACGAGGACGCCGCGGTCGGGTTCATGGAGGCACGAGTGCCCGCGGTGGCGGGCCTTCGGACTGGCCTCGCCTGTGCCGCGGCGCTCTCAGAGCCGCCCGGCGACCCGACGCGCCTGCGCGCGATCGGCGCGGCGGCCGGCGCGGCGCGTGTGTCGCCCGCCGGCAACGGTGCCGCCTGGCTCTCAGAGCACGAGGCCAAGGAGCTCCTGCGCGCCGGCGGGCTGCCGGTGGTCGAGGGCAGGCTCGTGTCCGGCGAGGACGACGCGGCGGCCGCGTTCTCGGAGCTCGGCGGGCGCGTGGCGCTGAAGCTCGCCGGACCCGCCATCCGCCACAAGGCGGAGCTGGGCGCGCTTGCTCTCGACGTGAGCACCGAGGCCGAGGTGCGCGCCGCGCACCGGCGGCTGGTGGCGCTTGGGCTGGCGGATGCCGGCGTACTCGTGGAGCGGATGGCGCCGGCCGGTGCCGAGCTGCTCGTGGCGGCACGGACCGACGGCGTGGTCCCGTGTGTGGTCGTGGCGGCGGGCGGCATCTGGACCGAGGCGCTGGCCGACGCCGCGGTGGTGGCGCTGCCGGCGCCGCCCGAGCGAGTGGAGCGCGCGATCCGGGCGCTGCGCGCGGCGGCGCTCTTCACGGGTGGACGCGGACGCGCGCCGCTCGACGTGCCCGCCGCAGCCCGGCTGGCCTCGGCCGCCGGCGAGCTCCTGCTCGACAACCGGCTCGAGCTGCTCGAGCTCAACCCGGTGCTCGTGCACGAGCGCGGCGTGGTGGTGGTGGACGCGCTGGCGGCCACGCGGTGAGAGGCGTCGTCGTCGGCGCAGGGCTCGCGGGGCTGGTGGCCGCTGACGAGCTGGCCCAAGGCGGCGCCGAGGTGGTCGTGCTTGAGGCGCGCTCACGCGTGGGCGGGCGCGTGTGGTCGCAGCGGCTCGGGAACGGCGCGGTCGTGGAGATGGGCGCGGAGTTCATCCTGCCCGGCAACACCGAGGTTCGCGAGCTCGCCGAGCGCTTCGGCCTCGGCCTCTGGGACAAGGGCATGCGCTACGGCCGCCGCGACCCGCGCGGCGGGATCGGCACGACGCACGAGGAGCTGGAGGCGGCGGTGGCCGAGGTGGAGCGCTCTCTGGCGACCTCCGCCCCCGCCGGGCGCTCCGCGCGCGACTTCCTCGAGGCGCTCGAGATCCCGCCGGGCGCCCGCGAGGCGATCCTGGCGCGCGTCGAGATATCCAGCGCCAACTCGGCCGAGCGGGTCGCGGCCGCGGAGCTCGCCGGTGTGGCTCACATCGACGACGAGCCGTCGCCGAGCATTGCGGGCGGCAACCAGCGCCTTCCGCTGGCGCTGGCCGAGTCGCTCGGCGCCGCGGTCCGGCTCGACTCGCCGGTGGCGGCGATCGAGTGGGGCGAGCGCGTGCGCGTGCTGTGGCCGGGCGGCGAGCTCGACGCCGATGTCTGCGTCGTCGCGGTGCCGGCGAGCGTCCTCGGCCGGATCGTCTTCGACCCCGAGCTGCCGGGCGAGCTGGCCGGCGCGCTCGGAAGCGTGACCTACGGCCACGCCGCCAAGCTGTTCGTGCCGCTCCGGCGCCCGGCCGCGCCGAGCGCGGTGATGAGCGTCCCGGAGCGCTACTGGAGCTGGACCGCCAGCGGCGACGGCGAGCGCGCCCAGCCGGTGGTGAGCGCCTTCGCGGGCTCCGAACAGGCGCTCGAGGCCCTGGGGGTGGCTGCCGGCCCTGAGCGCTGGCTCGACTCGCTCGAGCTGCTGCGCGACGACCTCGAGCTCGACCGGGGCGGCGCGGTCCTGTCGACATGGGCCGACGACCCGTGGGTCCGCGCGGCCTACTCGACGTCGCCGCCGGCCCTCGTGGCCGATGCCGTCGCGGAGCCCACCGGCCCGCTCGCATTCGCGGGCGAGCACACCGCCGGCCCCTACGCCGCGCTGATGGAGGGAGCTATCCGGAGCGGGCGGCGCGCCGCGCGCTCGCTGATGCGCCGGCCCGTTGCGTGACGCCGCTGTAGACGAGGGCGACCTGCCTGGCCACGTCGCCCCAATCGAACGTCAGCACGTGCTCGGAGGCCTCGGCCACCAGCCGGTCGCGCAGCTCCTCGTCCGTGAGCAGCCGCTCCGCCATCGCCGCGAGTGAGCGCGGGTCGCGCGAGCGGAAGCGCAGGCCCACGTCCTCGTTTGGCACCACCTCGCGCAGCCCGCCCGTGTCGGCCACGAGGCAGGGACAGCCGGACGCCATCGCCTCGAGCGCCACGAGGCCGAACGGCTCGTAGATCGAGGGAACCACGGTGAGGTCGGCGATCCGGTAGAGCGAATGCAGCACGTCGTCGCCGATCCAGCCGAGGAAGGTGCCGTGCTCGTCCAGGCCGAGCCGGCTCGCCTGCTCGCGCAGCTCCCCCTCGGCGGTGCCCGAGCCCGCCACCAGGAAGCGCACGCCTTCGAGCCGCTCGATCAGCCCGGGCAGTGCCTCGAGCGCCAGCTGGAAGCCCTTCTCGTAGACGAGCCGCCCCACGAGCAGCACGAGCCGCTCGTCCGGCGCGGCGAAGCGCGCGCGCAGCGTGTCGAGGTCGTCCACCGGCACGAGCTCCGAGGGATCGATCCCGTTCGGGATCACGTTCACCCGGCTCTCCTCTAGCCCGTAGATGTCGGCCACGTGCTCGCGCATGTACGAGGAGCAGGTTATGAGGCGGTCGGCCCGGTTCGCCATCCAGCGCTCGACCCCGTGGATATAGGACTGCGGGTGCTTGTCGACCCAGCCCTGGTGGCGGCCGTACTCCGTGGCGTGGATGGTCACGACCAGCGGCGCGCGGAAGCGCTTGGCGAGGTGGTCGCCGGCCGACGCGACGAGCCAGTCGTGGCCGTGGACCACGTCGAACTCGTAGCGGTCGCCCACCTCCACGCCAGCGGCCAGCATGTCCGAGTTCATGTGCTCGATCCAGGCCACGAACTCGCTCAGGTCGCGCGGGCGCTCGGGTTCGCGCACGCGGTGCACGAGCACGCCGCCCGCCTCCTCCTCGGCCGGATCCTCCTCGCGCCCGCGGGCGAGCACGTGCACGTCCACGTCCTGGGCCGCGAGGTTCTCGGCCAGCTTGCGCACGTGCCGCGCAAGCCCGCCCTCGATCAGCGGCGGGTATTCCCAGGAAAGGATCAGGACGCGCATCGGCTCTACGGAGTGGTCAGTGGGGCGAGGTCGAGGTGTGGCGCCAGGCCGCGCAGTGACGGCTCAGGAGCGGCCGCGGAGTCTGTCAGAGCGGCAAGCGCAGCGTCGAGGGCGGCCCCGTGGAGGCTCATGCGCCGGGCGGGGTAGTCGGCCGCGAGGTCACGCGTGACCATGAAGGACCAGTCGCTCGCCTGCATCGCAAGCAGCTCCCGGGCGGCGCGCTCGAGCGCGGCGTGCGGCGCGCCGTGTCCGGCCACGGCCGCCACCGTCCGCAGCTCCGCGGAGCGCGCCGCGAAGGCCAGCTCGGCCACAACCGGCGAGTCCCACGTTGTGAAGTCCTTGCCGTGCCCCCACGTGGAGGCGGCCAGCTCGCGCGCGACCGGCTCCACGAGCTCGATCCCCTCCGAGACCGTCACCAGCCGCACACCCTGAGCCTCGGACTCGTCGAGCACCGCACTCAGCCACGCCGGTCCCTCGTACCACCAGTGCCCGAGCAGCTCCGTGTCGAGGGCGCAGCAGAGCAGGCCACCGTGTTCGAGTCGGCGGGCCACCCGCGTCACGAAGTCGCGGGCGTGCTCGCGCGCGAGCGCCAGGGCGGCGTCGCGGTCGTAGGGCTGCCCCCCGTTGCTCCACGGCTTGAGGTCGTGGACCGTGCGGCCCCAGTAGTTGCGGTAGAGCGGATGCGCCGGGTAGCCGTTCTCGTCGTTCCAGACGAGCTGCACGGTCTGCCAGTCGATCGGCACGGCCACCGGTCCGGCCTCGGTGGCCACCGGCAGCAGGTGGTCGAAGTTGTCGACGCTCGTCTGGTCGACGCAGAAGGCGCGCACGCCCTCGTCGGCGAGCTCGCGCTCGAGACCCGGCACGTACGCGCACTCGGGCAGCCAGAAGCCGCCGGCCCAGTGCCCGAATCGCTCCAGGTGCGCCGCCGTCCCGGTCGCGAGCTGGAGCCGCAGGCCGGCGTCGGTGGCGATCATCGGAAGCAGCGCGTGCGTGGCGGCGGACGTCCAGAGCTCCACTCCCTCGAGCGCGCGGAACGCGCCGATGAGGTCGCGCCCGCGCTCCTCGAATGCCCGTTCGGCGCGGGTGTAGTCGCCCGCGGCGCGGCGCACCTCCGCGGCGAGCTCCGGTTCGCCGCCCTCGTCGAGGCCCGCGGCGTCCTCGGCGTGGATCGGCCCGCGCACCTCGCGCATGAAGCGCAGGTAGCGCTCACCCGGCTCGCCGCGCATGGCCTCGAGCTGGTCGCAGAGCACGGGAGTGAGGCCCACGGTCACCGGCATGCCGTCGAGCACCTCGAGCAGCGGCAGGTAGACGCACCCGACCGCCTCCCAGAGCCACTCCTCGCCGAACGGCCAGGTGCCGAAGCCCTCCACGTAGGGCATGTGCGTGTGCAGGAGCAGCGCGAGCGCGCCCGGCCGCTTGTCCGGAGCGCCGCTCATGCCGGCACCGGGCTGGGCCAGCGTCCGGTCACTGGCGGCACCAGCAGGCAGCCGAGGACCACGAGCGCGCCGATCAGGATGGCCGGGACCGGCACGATCGACAGCATTGCGACCGTGTTGAAGGCGGCGTGGATGGCGATCACGGCGAACAGCGAGCCGGTGCGCTCGTAGACCAGGCACTGTCCAACTCCGAAGGCCGCGATCACCGGAAGGATGATCGCGGTGTCGATGCCCTGGAAGTGGAGCGCTCCGAACACGAGCCCGTCGATCAGCGCCGCCGACCAGACGCTGAGCCGCGTCCGCAGGGCGCGGTAGAAGAACGCCCGGAAGAAGATCTCCTCGGCCACGGGCGCCACCACGATCACCGCGAGCGCCACGGCGATTCCGGCTACGAGGCTGTCTTCCCCGAAGTCCTCCACGTTGCTCTCGTCCACGTCGAAGAGCTCGATGTAGCCGAACTCGGCTCCGAGCATCAACCCGAACGCGAGCAGCACCCAGCCGATGGTCGGCCACAGGCGGGTGGCGCGGATCCCGAAGTGCCACGGCCGCGGCCTGCGCTTGATCGACGCGAACACGACCGCGGCCAGGACCAGGAGCCCGTCCTGGACTAGCAGCAGCGCGAGCAGGGCGACGCCCGCCACCGCGTCGGAGATGCCGAAGGTGAGGATCACCGGCAGCAGCGGGAGGCCGGCGACCGCGATCGCCCCGAAGGAGCCGAACAGCGCGGCGGGCGCGTACCAAGGGGGCCACTCCGGCCGCGCCGCGTCGGGCAGCTCCGGCTCGCGCAGCGCGCGCGTCCTCGGTCTCGCCCTCAATGGCGGAGCACCGCGACGAAGTCCAGCGCGCGGTCGAGGCGACCGGGCCGGAGCGCGAAGTCGCGGGCCGATATGGCGGGCGTGAAGCGGTCGTAGAAGGGCTTCGTGATGCCGAGCGCGGCGTGCACGCGGTCCCAGCCGGCACGCAGCGCAAGCTCGTGGGCACGCAGTACGCGGGCGTGGAAGAGGCCGAGCAGCTCGACGTCCGTGAACACGCTCTCGCAGAGCGCCCTGAACTCCTCGGCGCGGTACTCCTTGAGGTGCCAGGGGTTGTCCGACTTCTCGGCGCCCGGTGGCGCCAGCGTGAGCAGGTTGGGCGTCGAGACGTACGCCACGCCGCCCGGCCGCAGCAGGTCGCGGAAGTGCGTCAGGACCCCCTCCGGATCGGCCACGTGTTCGATCGTCTGGAGGAAGACGACGGCGTCGCAGGGCTCGGAGTGGCGCTCGACCAGCTCGCAGACGAAGCGGACGCCCGGACGCGTGTACTTGAGGCGCGCGTGCTCGTGCGCCTCCGGGTTGGCGTCCACGCCGGTCACCCGGCGCGCGCGCTGCGCGAGCACCTCGACCCCGTAGCCCTCGCCACAGGCCATGTCGACCACGTCGCGTCCCTGGCAGCGCTCGGCGACCCACTCGTACACCGCGAGGTGACGGCGGAACCAGTAGTTCTCGGCAGGTACGTCCGGGAGCGTGCGCTCGCCCGTGAGCGCGAGCGGCGGGACGCCGTCCGGCTGGGCTCTCTGGACCGTCTCCTGCATGGGCCGAGGCAGTCTAGGTACTAGGCTCCGCGCGCCAATGCAGACGGCAGACACCATCAGGGACGCGAACGTCCGCTACCACGACCTGGCAGCCGAGCATTACGACTCCAAGTGGGGGATCAACTACGGCGCCGTTGGCCAGGCGCAGGTCGCGAACAAGCTGCGCAAGGCCCTGGGGCACGAGCCGAGGCGCTACTCGCGGGCGCTCGAGATCGGGGCGGGCACCGGCTACTTCTCGCTCAACCTGCTGCGAGCGGGAGTGATCGGCGAGGCCGTGGCCACGGACATCTCCCCCGGGATGCTCGCGCGGCTGGAGCGCTCCGCGGCCGAGCTCGGACTCCCGGTCGAGACCGCGGCGTGCGAGGCGTCGGAGCTGCCCTTCGATGACGACTCGGTCGACCTGGTGTTCGGACACGCCGTGCTCCATCACGTGCCCGACCTGCACGCGGCCTTCCGCGAGTTCCGGCGCGTGCTGCGCCCGGGCGGGGTGGTCGCCTTCTGCGGTGAGCCGTCGCACCACGGCGACCGCATCGCCGCGTGGCCGAAGCGCGGCGCGAACGCGGTGGCTCCGCTGTGGCGGGCGCTGATGGGCGCCGGCCCGCGGCCGTCGAACGGGAACGGCGGTGGCGGCTGGAGCGAAGAGGACCGGCTCGAGCAGGTGGTCGACGTGCACGCCTTCACCCCGGCCGAGCTGTCGGAGCACGCCCACGCCGCCGGCTTCGAGGGCGTCCGCGTGAGCGGCGAGGAGCTCGCGGCGAGCCTGTTCGGCTGGGCGAACCGCACGCTCGAGGCCTCGGCCGACCCGCTCGACGTGCCCTGGGCCTGGCGTGTGTACGCCTACCGCGGCTACCTCCTGCTCCAGAGCCTCGACCGCTCCCTGCTCGAGCCACGCCTGCCGGCGGCGCTCTTCTACAACCTGCTGATCTCCGCGCGCTCACCGGCCTGAGGCTCGATTCGAGGCTCCGGCACGCCGGCGCGGACGGCCTCGAGCTGCGCCGCGAAGGCGAGCCCCAGGAACAGCGCGACCGACGTGAAGAACGTCCAGAGCAGCACGCCGATCGTCCCGGCGATCGGACCGTAGGTGGCTCCGAACGTGTCGGTGGCGTCCATGTACGCAGCGAGCACGCCCATGAAGACGAGCCAGAGGACGACGGACACGCCCGCGCCGAACGCGAGCCACGACGCCTCGGGCTGCGGACGGCGCGGCGAGTACTCGAACAGCAGGGCCACGGAGGCGACCGCGAACGTGAGACCTAGCGGCCAGCGAGCGATTTTCCAGATCGCGTCGAACGTCTCCCCCAGGTCGAGTGAGTCGCGGATGGCGGCGCCGCCCATGAGCACGACCAGAGACAGCAGCGCGAACAGCCCAGCGGTCAGCGCCAGCCCCAGGCCGACCAGGTACTTGCGCGCGAACGGCCGGTCGCGCTCGACGCCGTAGATGCGGTTCGCTCCGCGCTCGACCTGCCCCATGGCCGATGTGCCGGCCACGAGCGCCGCGAGCCCACCGGCGGCGAGCGCCGTCTCGCCTGACTCGTGCCCGCTCTCGGTGCCCTGCTGGAGCGCCTCCGTGAGAATCCCGCCGGTAGCTCCGGGAGTGAGGTCACGGATCATGTCCCGCACGACCTCGGTGAAGTCCTCCTGTCCGAGCGCGGCCGCGAAGCCCACGACCGCGATCAGCGCCGGGAGCAGCGTGAGGGTGAACTGGAAGGCGAGCGCGCGCGAGTGGCTGAACCCGTCGGCCGCCCGGAAGCGGATGATCGAGTCGACCAGCAGGCGCCGGCGCCCGGTCCGCCTCAGTGTCTCGAGCGCGTCGTCGCCCTCGAGCTCGCCGCGCGTCGGCGGAACCTCCCCCGCGGTCGTCACGCGGTCCGCGTACCCGCGTTTCCACAACGGCACACGTGGGCAAGGCGCGAGCATGGAACGCCGCGTAGCGCGTGCAGAGGATCTCCCGCCCCTCGAGCTGAGTCACGTCCGGACTCTCGAGCTCGAGCGCTCGAGTCCTGACGGACTTGCCCACGTGGCGGCGGCGAGCGGCGTGGTGAGGCGTGGCGAATATGTGTACGTAGTGGGAGACGACCTCCTGTTCCTGGCCGTCTTCGACGCGTCCTCGAAGGACCCGGGGCAGCTAAGGCGGGTGCTCCCCGGAGAGCGCACGGATCCCGCAGTCGAAAGCCCGGAGGACAAGCCCGATCTCGAGGTGCTCACCGTGCTGCCGCCGTTCGAGTCGCACCCGAACGGCGCCCTGCTAGGACTCGGCTCCGGCTCGACGCCCGCCCGCGACCGCGGGTTCGCCTGGGGACTCGCCGCCGACGGCTCGCTTCACGGCGAGCCGCTGCAGCTCGACCTCGCGCCGCTCTACTCGCTGCTGCGGGAGCATTTGGAGGCGCTCAATGTGGAGGGTGCCGCGGTGATGGGGGACGAGCTGTGGCTGCTTCAGCGAGGGAACAGCGAGCAGGGCGTGAACCTGGTCGTCTCGCTAGAGCTCTCCGAGGTGCTCGACTCGCTGCTGCGGGACCGCACGCTCGCCGCCCCCGAGCTGCGCGGCATGCTCGCCTTCGACCTGGGAGAGCTGGAGGGCGCGGCGCTCACGTTCAGTGACGCGAGCCCGCTCGGCGGGGAGCTGCTCGTCTTCACGGCGTCAGCCGAGGACTCGTCCGACGGTGGGAACGGCGCAATCCTCGGATCGGTGGTCGGGACGATCGACCGCGGTGGCGAGGTGCGACGCCTGCGGACGATCGATCGCAACTACAAGGTCGAGGGCGTGCACGCGGCCCTCGACACCGGCGTCGTCACGATGACATTCGTATGCGACCAGGACGATCCGGACACAGCGTCGCCGCTGCTATCGGCGACGCTGCCGGTCGATCCTCCCTGACCTAGGTCGCGCTGGGCTCCAGCGCGCGGGCGAGCTCGTCCAGAGCGGCCTGCTCCTCCTCGCTGACCTCCTCACCGCCGATCCCGAGCACGCCGCCCTCCTTGTTGGCGCGCGCGACCACGTCGGCCACGCGCAGGATGAACTGGCGGTATTCCTCCGCCTCCTCGGGCGTCGCCTTTTCCTCCAGGATCCCGACCGCCTCGCGGATGCGCTCGGGCAGCTGCTGGCGAAGCTGGTCTGCCGGTCCGAGCGACGCGGGGTCGACCTGCGGGGCCGTCGCAACGACTTGCTCGAGCAGCTCGCTGCTGCCGCCGTCGCGGCGCGCCGCGGCGTATGCCTTGCCGAGAGCGATGCTCTCGCGGATCGTGCCGCCGCGGTCGGCCATGATCACCAGCACTCCTGCAAGCGCGGGAGCCTGCGCCAACCGATCCCACTCCTCGGCGTTGAACTCCGTCTTCGTCGTCATGGTTCGCGGCTACCCGCCGAGGCCGGCTCCAAACGGCACCAGCGCGAGCGCAGCCGCCGACGCCAGCAGCGCCCAGTCGAGCGCGCGGGCGCGCAGGCGCAGAGGCCCTGACGGCTGCGCAGGCCTGTAGGCGGCCGCCTCGCGGACCACCCAGGCGAGCACCGCGTCCAGTAGCGGGACGGGCCGCATCGGGGTCTTCGAGAGCCGCGCCGCCAGCGAGCGCGCGGCGGCCGCCAGGCGCCCCTCGGAGGCGATCGCGTCGAGCACCTCGGCCGCCTCCGGCGCGGACGGTATCCGGCGCAGGCGACCGAGGACGCGGCGCGAGACCTCCCGCAGCCCGCTCGCCCGCGCGGCCGCGCGAAGC
>DASUQG010000221.1:0-12335 GCA_036280695.1 Thermoleophilaceae bacterium | reverse complement strand
GAGCGGGCCGCTGTCGTCGAAGACGCGCGCCTCGACGCGCTTCTGGCGGCGGTTGCGCATCGGCTTCACGGACACGCTGCGAACGGCCACGGCGACCGTCGCCTCCTCGCCGACCATGAGCTCGGCCACGCGCCGCAGCTCCCGCCGGTCGCGGTGCGAGTGCGGGAGATGCTCGACGAGGTCGCCCCATGTCGCGATGTTCAGCGCGTCGAGCCCCTCAAGCGGCTCCTCGAGGAGACTGGGACGCGGATAGGAGTGGATCTTGGCCGCGGCGGCCTCGGCCTCGGTCAGCTCGTCGACGGATGCGAAGCGCGTGGGCGTCACTCCGCGCAGAGGAGCCACCACCAGGCGGGTTGTCCGCCCTCGTGGTACTCGAGCTCCACGCCCTCCGGGACGCGTGCCTCCACGTCGTCCTGGCCGAGCGGCGGCTGCTCGCCGGCAATGCAGGTGAGCAGCTCGGCGCCGTCCACGAGCTGGTCGAGCGTGGCCGCCAGCGTCGCCGCGGGCTCGCCCCAGGCCACCAGCTCGCCGCCGGCGTAGCCCACGGCGTCGCCCGCCGTGAAGCGCCCCTGGGCGTCGTCGCGGGCGGCGGGCGCGACGCCGCCGATGCGCAGCGCGTCGGCGGCGCTCCGAACGGCGAGCGCGTTCTCCGCAGACGGGCGCGCCGGATCGAAGGCGAGCAGCGCGGCCAGGCCCTCCTGCGGCGCCGTCGTCGGCACGACGCTGGCCGGCTTCTCAGAGAGCTCGGCCGCACGCTCGGCCGCGAGGATCACGTTCGGGCTGTTCGGGAGCACCACCACCTCGATGCCCGCCGCGGCATGGATGCCGGCGAGCAGCTCGTACGTGGACGGGTTCATCGTGGGGCCGCCGTCCACCACGAGCACACCGAGCTCGCTGAACAGCCGCTTCACGCCCTCGCCGCTCGCCACGGCCACGACCGCGCACGCCGCGTGCTCGCCGGGCGCCGCCTCGCCGGCCAGCCGGGCGCTGCGCTCGGCCACCTGCTCGTGCATGTCGGCCACGTCGAAGCGCGACACCTCGCCGGCCGACTCGAAGAGGCCGACCGCGCCGTCCGGATCGTCGGTGTGCACGTGCACCCTCAGGGTGCGGTCGTCACCGACCACGAGCACCGAGTCGCCCAGCTGCTCGAGCAGCGGCGTGAAGTGCCCCGCGTCGAGCCCCTCACCCGTCACGGCGAAGTTCGTGCAGTAGCGGAAGCTCGAGGACTCGTGCTCGGGACGGTGGAGCGCGGCGGGCGCGTACTGGTGCTCGAGCGTGGGCGCGGCCATTCCGCGCAGAGCGGCGAGGCAGCCCGCGATGATCACGGTGAGGCCATAGGCGCCGGCGTCCACCACGCCCGACTCGCGCAGGATCGCCAGCTGCTCGGGCCCCCGCTCGACCGCCTCCTTGCCCGCCTCGAGCGCGTTCTCCAGCACCTCCGCGAGCAGATCGTCCTGCTCCTCGGAGGTGGCCTCCGGGCCGAGCCGGGGCGTGTCCATGTGCGCGAGGTCGTGCGCCACCCGGCTGGCCATCGCGCGGACCGCCGACAGCATGGTCCCCTCGGCCGGGTCGCGCACGGAGGCGTACGCGGCGTCGGCCGCCCTGGCGAGCGCGGCGGACATCAGCACCGGGTCCACGAGCTCTCCCTGGCGCGAGGCCAGCTCCTCGGCGGCGCCGCGCACGATCTGCGACAGGATCACGCCGCTGTTGCCGCGCGCGCCGAGCAGCGCGGCGCGAGCCACCGCGCTCACGATCTCGTCGCGCTGCACGTCGGCTATCGACTCGACGTCGAGCTCGTTCAGGGCCTCGACCACCGCCCGCAGCGTCAGCGCCATGTTGTCGCCCGTGTCGCCGTCGGCGACCGGGAAGACGTTCAGGTCGTTGACCTCCTGACGGCGGTTCTCGAGCTCGTTGAGCGCTGCTGCCACGACGCGCTTGAAGCGGTCGAGGCTCTCGTCGGGCGGCACGCTGCCCTTTTTACAGCACGCGACGGCCTGGACCGTCTAGACGGCCTTGGTGACCTTCGCGGCTTTGAGGCAGCGGGTGCAGACGTACTCGCGCCGGGGGGCGCCCCCGACGGAGATGCGGACCTTCTGGAGATTCGGGTTGAAGCGCCGCTTGGTGGCCACCATGGAGTGGCTGCGGCTATGCCCGAATGCAGGGCCCTTTCCACACGAATAACAGACCTTCGCCACGGCGCGTCAGGGTAGCAGCAGGCCCCTCGCCGCCTCGAGCGCCGAGTCGATCCCCGCGCGGTCCACATCGAGGTGGGTCACGGCGCGCACGCGGCCGTCGGGAGTGTCGCTCAGCTCCACCCCGCGCTCCGCCATCTGCCCGACGAAGCCCTCCGGTGCGTCGAAGATCACGATGTTCGTCTGGGGCGCGATCACGTCGCAGCCGAGCTCGAGCAGTCCCTCGGCCAGCACCCGCGCGTTCTCGTGGTCCTCGGCGAGGCGCTCGACGTGGTGGTCGAGCGCGTACAGGCAGCCGGCGGCCACGATGCCCGACTGGCGGAACGCGCCGCCCATCTGCTGCTTCCAGCGCCAGGCCTCGTCCATCAGCTCGCGCGAGCCGGCCAGCACGGCGCCGACCGGCGCGCCCAGTCCCTTGGTGAAGTCGAGCCAGGCGGTGTCGAAGCCGCCGGCGAAGTCCGCTGCGCTCGTCCCGGAGGCCACCACCGCGTTCATCAGGCGCGCGCCGTCCATGTGCGCGCGCAGGCCGCGCTCGCGCGCCACGTCGAGCACCTCGCGCACCTGCTCGAGAGGCCACACGCGCCCACCGCCCATGTTGGTCGTCTGCTCGACCGAGACCACGCGCGAGCGCGGCAGGTAGCGGCTCTCGGGCCGGATCGCCGCGGCGAGCTGCTCACCGCTGAAGATGCCGCCGTCGCCGTCGAGCGCGTTGATCATCAGCTGCGCGTTCTGGGCCGGCCCGCCGGCCTCGGCGATGATCGGGTGCGCGCTGCGGTCGAGGATCAGCTCGTCTCCGCCCGGCCGCGCATGCAGCCGGAACGAGATCTGGTTGCACATCGTGCCGCTCGGCAGGAACAGCGCGGCCTCCTGGCCGAGCAGCTCCGCCACGCGCGCCTGGAGCAGGTTCGTGGTCGGGTCCGCCCCGCGCTGCTCGTCCGCAACCTCGGCCGAGGCGATCGCCCGCCTCATTGCATCGGTCGGGCGGGTCTGTGTGTCGCTGTAGAGGTTGATCACGGGCGCCGCAGGCTAGCCGTCTGGCGCTGGAGGCATAGTTCGCGCCTCGGAGGGGAAGGATCGGGATCGTCTGGGGGGGAACCCAGGCAGGGAACCAGGGGAAGAAGTCCAAGCCGTTGCCGCCCGTTTGCCGTGCCAACTCGTTGGCGCGGGCGCTGGTGTGCGCTTTGTTGCTGCTCTGCGCGGCAGGTGCACCCGCGTCCGCACAAGAGCCGCCGGATGTCTATCCGGGGGCGGTCCCGCGCACGCCACAGCCGCCACGGCTCGGGCCAGTCCCCGACCTCCGAGCCGTGCGCGGCCAAGACCGGACGCCGCGCAGGGCGAAGGGGTGCGTCGCGAGCCGGGTCGCGCGAGGTCTGCCCTATGTCGACCCTCGCGGGGTGGACCCCGCCGCTCCGAACCCGCTGCGCGGCGTCCGCTGGTACGTGGATCCGGTCGAGCCGGCGTTCCGCTCGTACAGGGCCCTCTTCAAGCGGGGCCGTCGCCACCAGGCCAAGCTGATGTGGCGCGTGGCCCGCGAGCCTCGCTTCCGCTGGTTCGGGCGCTGGGACCACCCCGTCCGGCGGCGGGTTCGCAACTACCTTCGCTGCGCTGCCGCGGTGCAGCCGGGCGCGGTCCCGCTGATGGTCGTGATGCGCCACCAGGGCAAGGGCTGCGGTGGCGGCTACAGCGGCGGCGGTCCTGGCGAGGACAGGCGCACGCGTGCCTGGTACCGCTCGTTTGCGCGCGCGGTGGGCGGGGCGCGCGTGGTGATCGGCTTTGAGCCCGACTCGCTCGGCACCATCGAATGCCTGACGCCGAGCCGGCGGAAGGACCGCCTGAAGCTGCTGCGCTACGGCGTCGACGTCCTATCGCGGCTGCCGCGGGCGACCATTTATCTCGAGGCGGGGGCCTCCGACTGGGAGCCCGCGCGCCGTACCGCCAGGCAGCTCCGCACCATCGGCATCAGCAAGGTCCGGGGCTTCATGCTGAACGTGACCCATCATGACTGGACCCGCAGGAACATCCTTCACGGGCTCGCGATCTCGCGGCGGGTTGGCGGCAAGCACTTCATCGTCAACACCTCGTTCAACGGCCGCGGCCCGATCCACATCCGTCGTGGCGGGCGCCGGCTGAACATCTGGTGCAACCCGCCCGGACGGGGGCTCGGGATCTCACCTACCACGGCCACCGGCCACCGGCTGGTGGACGCGTACATGTGGCTCAACCGCCCCGGCTATTCCGCCGGCGCGTGCAACGGTGGTCCGATGCCGGTGGGCAGCTGGTGGCCGGAGCGGGCCCTCATGTACGCGCGCTTCAAGACGAACTGGCTCTCCCCGCCGCGCGGCACGAGGAACGGCTTCCGCCGCTAGGCCCGGCCGTCCACTTCGCGCCGGAGCGCCGCCATCCGCAGCACCGCGCGCGCCGCGTCCTCGCCTTGGTGGCGCTTGCCGCCGCCCGTGCGCGCCAGCGCCTGCTCCATGGTGTCCACGGTGAGCACCCCGAACGCGCACGGCACTCCCGTGTCGAGCGAGACGCGCGCGATGCCGCTCGCCGCCTCGGCGCAGACGAAGTCGTAGTGGTCGGTCTCCCCCCGGATGACCGCGCCGAGGCACGCCACGCCGGCGTAGCGGCCGCTGTCCGCGCAGTAGCGCGCCGCGAGCGGCAGCTCGAAGGCGCCGGGCACGTCGTGCACGTCCATCGTCACGCCGGCCTCCTCGAACACCCGCCGCGCCCCGTCCACCAGCCGCTCGGCCAGCTCCTCGTAGAAGCGGCCGACGCAGGCCGCGAAGACGTCAGCCACGTCCGTCGCCGCGCCCGGGGCGGCGTGGCGCGGGGCCCTGGCCGTACGGGTCGGCGCTCTCCGCGAGCGCCCGCTCGCGGTCCTGCACGCGCTCCTCGTGGATCATCTCCTCGTCGAGCGCGAGGCCCTGGTGGTGGAGCATGTGGCCGAGCCGCTCCTTCTTCGCGCGCAGGTACTCGCGGTTGTGCTCGCCCGGCGCGTGCTCGATCGGCACCTGGTCGGTCACGGTGAGGCCGTAGCCCTCCAGGCCCACGATCTTCTTCGGGTTGTTGGTGAGCAGCCGGATCGAGCTGAGCCCGAGGTCCACCAGGATCTGCGCGCCGATTCCGTAGTCGCGAAGGTCGGCGGGCAGGCCGAGCTTCATGTTGGCGTCGACCGTGTCGAGGCCCTGCTCCTGGAGCCGGTACGCGCGCAGCTTGTTCAGCAGCCCGATGCCGCGTCCCTCCTGGGCGAGGTAGAGCAGCACGCCACGGCCCTCGTGCTCGATGCGCGCCAGCGCGTCCTCGAGCTGCTGCCCGCAGTCGCAGCGCAGCGAGTGGAAGACGTCGCCGGTGAGGCACTCGGAGTGCACGCGCACGAGCACGTCCTCCTGGCCGTCGATCTCTCCCTTGACCATCGCCACGTGGTGCTTGTCGTCCACGAGCGAGCGGAAGCCGACCACCGTGAAGTCCCCGAACTTGGTCGGGAGGCCGGCCTCCACGACGCGCTCGATCAGCTTGTCGTGGCGGCGCCGGTAGGCGATCAGGTCCGCGACCGTGACCATCTTCAACTCGTGCTTCTGGCAGTAGACCTCGAGGTCCGGCACGCGCGCCATCGTGCCGTCGTCGTTCATCACCTCGCAGATCACGCCGGACGGGTTCAGGCCCGCGAGCCGGGCGAGGTCGACGGCGGCCTCGGTCTGGCCGGTGCGCTCGAGCACGCCGCCTTCCTTCGCCTTCAGCGGGAAGATGTGCCCCGGCTGCACCAGGTCCTGCGGGCGCGTGCTCGGGTCGATCGCCACCTGAACGGTGTGAGCGCGGTCGTGCGCCGAGATCCCAGTGGTGATTCCCTCGCGCGCCTCGATCGAGACGGTGAACGCGGTCTGGAAGGGCGACTCGTTCTTGGCGGCCATCAGGTCGAGCCCGAGCTCGTCGCAGCGCTGCCCCGTGAGCGCGAGGCAGATCAGGCCGCGGCCGTGCGTGGCCATGAAGTTGATCGCGTCGGGCGTGACGAACTGGGCGGCCATCGTGAGATCGCCCTCGTTCTCGCGGTCCTCCGCGTCGCAGACCACGACCATCTTGCCGTCGCGGACGTCCTCGATGGCCTCCTCGATCGTGCTGAACGGTGGGTTCGTCATGTCCGCAGCTTCTCGATGTACTTCGCCAGCACGTCGACCTCCAGGTTCACCTTGCGGCCGGGTGCGGCCGCGCCGAGCGTCGTGCGCTCGAGCGTCTCGGGGATCAGCGACACCTCGAACGCCTCGTCGTCCACGGCAGAAACGGTAAGCGACACGCCGTCCACGGCGATCGAGCCCTTCTCGACGACGTAGCGCAGCAGCTCCGGCGCGGCCTCGATCCGGACCACGCGCGAGTTGCCCTCCTCGGCCACGGAGGCGACCGTCCCGGTCGCGTCCACGTGCCCCTGCACCATGTGCCCGCCGAGGCGGTCCCCTGCGCGCAGCGGCAGCTCGAGGTTGACCTCGTCGCCGATCTGGAGCGGCGCGAGCGACGTGCGGCGGAGCGTCTCGGGCATCACCTCGGCCGCGAAAGAGCCGTTGTCGCGCTCGGTCGCCGTGAGGCAGACGCCGTTCACGGCGATCGAGTCGCCCGGCTCGAGCTCGCCGGCGAGTGCCGTCTCGACCTCCACGCGGCCGTGGGCCAAGCCGCGGACTACGCCCTTGTCGGCCACCAGCCCTGTGAACACCTCACCACTCCTTGAAGCGGGCCACGATCAGCACGTCGTCCTCGATCCGCTCCGCCTCGATGGCGAGCGCGCGCGCCGCGGCGGAGATCTTGTCCAGGCCGAGGCCCTCGACCGCGGTCTTCGCCTTCGCGCCGCCGAGCATGAGCGGCGCGAGGAAGATGCGCGCCTCGTCGATCTCACCGGCCTCGAGGAACGCGCCGGCCAGGTGCGGGCCGCCCTCGAGCAGCAACGACTGGATGTCGCGGGCGCCGAGCTCGTCGAGGGCGTGCTCAACGCGCGCCGCCTCGTTCTCGCCCGTCGCAACGATCACGTCCACACCGGCCGCCTCGAGCGCCTCCATGGAGGTGCGCGCGGCGGCGCGCGAGCAGACCACGATCAGGGGCACGTCGGCCACCTCGCGCACCAGCTGCGAGTCGAGCGGGAGCCGAGCCTCGGAGTCGAACACCACCCGGCGCGGCTGGCGCGCGACCCCCTCGATGCGGGCCGTGAGGCGCGGGTCATCCACGAGCGCCGTGCCGATGCCGACCGCCACCGCGTCCGACTCGGCGCGCCAGCGGTGCGCACGCGCGCGGCTGGCCTCGCCGGAGATCCACTGCGAGTCGCCGGTGCGCGTGGCCACCTTGCCGTCGATCGTCATCGCCGACTTGAAGACCACGAGCGGGCGGCCGGTGCGGGCGTGCTTTCGGAAGGGCTGGTTCAGCATGCGCGCGAGCTCGCCGATCTCGCCGTCCACGAAGTCCACCCGCACGCCCTCGTCGCGCAGGATGCCGGGGCCGCGCCCGGCCGCCTTGGGCGTGGGGTCGTCCGAGGCGATCACCACGCGGGAGATGCCGGCGCTGAGGATCGCGTCGGTGCAGGGCGGCGTGCGCCCCTGGTGGCAACAGGGCTCGAGCGAGACGTACATGGTCGCCCCGGTCGTGTCCCCCTCGCCCGCGGCCAGCGCCATTGCCTCCGCGTGCTGCTCGCCCGGGGGCTGCGTGATGCCCTCGCCGATCACGCGGCCGTCCTTGACGACCACGGCCCCGACGATCGGGTTCGGGCTCGTTTGCCCGCGCGCGCGGCCGGCGAGCTCGATTGCCCTGTGGAGGTGGCGCGCGTCGCGCTCCGTGGCCGCGGTCTCTGGCATCTGCAGAGAGGGTACCGGTGCCTATGCACAGCCCGGCCGCGTGGGTGCTGACTAACGTGCGCGCGGTGCACCGCCTAGTGCTAGCGCTGATTCTGGTGGCCGGCCTCGCGCTGCGCCTCTGGAATATCGACTACGGGCTGCCGTTCGTGTACTCGATCGACGAGGGGTCGCACTTCACGAGCCGCGCCGTCGAGATGTTCTGGCAGGACCTCGACCCCGGCTACTACCAGAACCCGGCGGCCTACACCTACCTGATCTACGCGCTCTTCCGCGTGATGTACGGCCCGCTCGGCTTCCTGTTCGACCTGCCGTTCGGGAACGTGACCGACCAGTTCGACAAGAACCCGACGGAGATGTGGATCGCCGCGCGAGTGCTCGCCGCGGTGCTGTGCACGGCGGGGGTCGCCGCCACCTACTGGGCCGCGCGGCGGCTGTGGGGCGTGCGCGAGGGATTGGTGGCCGCCGCGCTGCTCGCGTTCGCGTTCCTTCCGGTGGCCTACTCGCGCGTGGCGGTCACCGACGTGGGCGCGCTGGTCGGCGTTGCGCTCGCGCTCGGATTCTCCGTCAAGGCCTACCAGGACGGGCGCGTGCGTTTCTTCGCGGCCGCCGGCGCCGCCGCCGGGCTCGCGCTGTCCTTCAAATACACGGCCGGGCTGGCGTTGCTGCCAGTGGCGATAGCGGCGCTCGGCCGGCTCGCCGCCTTCGGGCGGGTGGCGCTGCCGCGGGCGCTCGGCGGCCTCGCGCTCGGCGTGGGGCTGGCGGCCCTCGTGTTCGTGGCGCTGAACCCGTACCTGTTCGACTCGCTCGACGTCTGGTGGAGGGACCTGCGCGACCAGGCCGAGGTGGCGGCGGACCAGCCGAAGCCGGGCCAGGAGTCGGGCGGCCTCTCGTACTACCTCGACAGCCTCACATGGGGGCTCGGCTGGGCGGCGGCGTTCGCCGCGCTGCTCGGCGCCATGCTCGAGCTGCGCCGCAACCTCGTGCGCGGGCTGATGCTCGTGGCGGTGCCGCTGGCGCTGCTCGCGTACCTCAGCCTGCAGTCGCGTTACTTCGGACGCTGGCTGCTGCCGGCCTACCCCGCGCTCGCCATGCTGGGCGCGCTGGCGCTCACGCGCGTGTCCGATCTGGTCGCCGCGCGCGTGCAGACGCGCCGCGCGCACGGGCGTCGCTTCCGGGCGCGGACCGCGGGCGCGGTGCTGGCCGGCCTCACCGTGCTCGTCCTGGTCCAGCCCCTGGCCGCCGACATCCGCAGCGCCCAGGTGCTCGGCCGCGACGACACGCGCCAGCTGGCGCGCGACTGGCTCGAGGCGCACTACCCGCCGGAGCTGCGCGTGGCCGTGGAGCCCGCGGTCCCGGGGCGCTGGTTCCGCTCGAACCCGGAGGGCGACCCGCCGAGCTGGCTGAGCCGCTGTGAGCGCCGCGACGGCTGGACCGAGGCCGGATGGTCATACGTGGCCGACCGCGGCAGGCGCATCTGCGCGCAGTACAAGCCGGGCCTCGTGGCGCGCCCGGACGGGGGCGTGCGGGCGTCGGCGTACCACTCCGTGCTCGGCCCCGAGGTGATCGACGACTACCGCCTCTACGGCTACTGCCTCGTCATGACCGTCGACGTGGTGCGTGACCGCGCGCTCCAGACCGGTGACCCCGAGGCGCGCGCGTATTACGAGCGCCTCGACGACGAGTCGCGGCTGCTGCGTGAGTTCCGCCCGTACGACCCCGGCGCGGACCCGGTGCCCTTCAGCTTCGACCTCTCCTACAACTACTACCCGCCCGAGTACCACCGGCCCGGCCCGACGGTGCGGATCTACCGCCTGGACGACTGCCGGCAGGCGTCCGGGCCGCCGGTGATCCGCATACCGCAGGCGAAGGAGCCGCCGCCGGTGTTCTAGTTGAAGGCGCCGAGCGCCCGCAGCGAGTAGCGCTTGTAGTGACCGTACTTCGTGCCCTTGGGCGCTGCCTCCCAGTCGGTCGCGTACTGCGCGTACATCAGTCCGCGCTCGGGCCACCAGGTGCCCACCGGCAGCGGGCCGCCGTTGCACGACCCGGCCGAGTAGCCGGGGCGGTTGATGTACATGTACGCGTCCACGAGCGGGTGCGACGTGGCCGTGGTCGGCGCGGGGCCGAGGCCGCGCAGGCCGGGATTGCACCACACGTTGATGCGGCGCCACTTGTGCTGGCGCTTGCTGATCCACCTCTTGTAGTGGAGCGGGCCGCGGCCGTTGTACGACGTGTTGATGATGAAGTGCTTGCCGCCCACCATGCGTGAGATCTGGAGCCCGTGCTTGACGTTGTTGCGCGTCCAGTCGTGGTGGGTCACGTTCAGCATGAAGCCGCGCACCTTGCTGATGCCGATGTAGCGCAGCTGCTTCGCGGTGCGCGCGGCGGCCTCCCAGTCGGAGGCGCCGGCCTCGAGATAGATCGTGGCGTTCGGGAGCTGGGACAGCCTGTCGACGCCATAGCGCAGCACGTTCAGGCGGTCCTGGCGGCGATCGCGAGCCAGGCAGTCCACCGTGCCGAGTGAGTCCGGCTCGAACCCGATCACCACGCGGGCGTCGCCGACGGCCTCCGCGAAGTCGTCGTACCACTTCATCGTGCGGCGATCCTCGGCCTTGCCGCCCGCGCGGTAGGTGCCGCTACAGCCCTTGCCCTGGTGGCGCATCACGGCCATCAGCGGAACCGAGCCCGGCTGGTCGCACTGCACGCGGTCGAGGTAGCCGCGGACCTTCTTCTGCATCCGCGGGCGTGTGAACTTGCCGAACCAGCGGAAGCGCGGCTCGCGGGCCAGCTTCCAGATCGTGTCGGCGTGGCTGTCCTGGCCGCCGCGCTTCCACCTGGCCCACTGCATGTAAGCGGGCTCCATCCGGTCGACGAAGAAGCGCTGCCCGAGCAGCGGGTTGGGTAGAGAGGGATCTACGGCCTTGGGGTCGATGCCGAAGGGCGCGGTGGGCCAGACCGGGTGGGTCTCCGCCACACACTTCGCCCAGTCCTCCGGGTACTCGCCCACGGGGCCCGGCGGGACGTGGTCCGGCGGGTTCACCAGGAACGGGTCGACGAGGCGGCCGGTGGGGTACGACTGAGCGCCCGCGGCGGCAGGAAATACGGCGATCAGGGCGAGGATCACCAAGACGACACCGACTCGACCCATGCACGTTCGTCATCGGCACCCCAGAGGGGCGCAGGAGGGGCAAAATCGGCGCGCTGGACGGACGTTCTAGGCCCGCGCTACTCTCCTGCCGCGTGGAAACGCGCCTGAGCCGCCGGCGGCTACTCCAGGCCGGCGCCGCGGGCGCCGCGGGCGCCGCCGTGCTCGCGTCCACGGGGTGCAACTCGGACGACGCCGACGCCGCCGACGACGGGCAGCTGAACGTCCTCGTGCTGATCATCGACAGCCTGCGCCCGGACCACGTGGGCGCCTACGGATCCCCGCAGATCCAGACGCCCAACATCGACGCGCTGGCGAACCGCGGGCTGCGCTTCTCGCGGGCGTTCCCGGAGGCGATGGTCACCGTGCCGGCGCGGCGCTCGATCTTCGGCAGCCGCCGCATCTTCCCGTTCCGCAACTGGAAGCCGAACAAGGAGATCGGCACCAGCCCGGGGTGGCTCCCGATCGACGATCCCCAGCAGACCTTCACCACCGCCCTGAAGGACGCCGGCTACTGGACGGCGCAGGTGAGTGACAACCCGTTCATGGCGTTCATGAAGGCGTTCGAGCCGTTCCGCGAGACGTTCCACGAGTGGAGGACGATCGTCGGGCAGTCCGGCTTCCGGAAGCCGCCGGAGAACGTCTCGCTCGAGGAGGTGGAGCACTGGCTGCCGCCCTTCCTGCGCGACGATCGCTACATCCCCGGCATGCGCAAGTACCTCGCCAACACCGGCGAGGGCCGTGACGAGGAGGAGACCTGCGCCGCGCGCGTGTACAAGGACGCCGCGAACATCCTCGACGACGCGCGCCGCCGTCAGCCGTTCGCGCTGACGGTGGACTGCTTCGACCCGCACGAGCCGTGGAGCACGCCGCGCAAGTACCTCGACATGTACGGCGACCCCGACTACTCGGGCCCCGAGGTCGGCGTGACGCCCTACGGCTTCGCGCAGAACTTCACCTCGGAGCAGTTCCGCCGCATGCACGCCGCCTACGCCGGAGAGGTCACGATGACCGACCGCTGGCTGGGCCACTTCATCGACCGCTTCCACGAGCTCGGGCTGCACAAGAACACCGTGATCGTCCTGCTGAGCGACCACGGCTACCTGCTGGGCGAGCGCGGCTACACCGGCAAGGTCCCCTCGCAGCTCCACCCCGAGCTCGCGCAGGTGCCGTTCA
>DASUQG010000220.1:0-2815 GCA_036280695.1 Thermoleophilaceae bacterium | reverse complement strand
CCGTCAGCCGCCGCCCGCTTCCGCGAGGACTGGCTCCCCCACGCCGACTGGGTCGAGCTCGAAGGCGTCGGCCATTGCCCCCAGCTGGACGTACCGCTCGAGACCGCCGAGCTGATACTCGGCTTCACGTCCCGCTGAGCGGCGCCGCTCAGATCACCGGCTTCAGGTCGAGGACCGGCGTGCCGTCCACGGCCTCCAGCGGTCGCACGCGGATCCGCTCGCCGTCGATCGAAACGACCTCGACCTCGTGGAGGCCGATCGGGTTGGGGCGGTCCGCCGAGCGCGTGCTGAACACGCCGCGCTGCGGATTGCTCGGGTCGTCGCGAGGGTGCACCCGGAGCACGTCACGGCGCGCCCGGTCCAGCCAGGTGAGGACGATCACGCGGGCGCCGGGCTCGATTCCGTCGAGGCCGTCGAGCACGCCGGGCTCGAGCACGAGCCAGGCCTCGGGCGCTCCCTCGGGCCCCTGCTTGGGCGCGTCGGCCGGGTCCGTGAGCGGCGACTCGACACGCCCGATGGGGACAAGCGAAAGATCGGCGTCCGTCATGCGGGCTCCGGCCTCCCGAAAGCGCTAGAAAGTGCGTGAGCAAGGAGGGCCGAATGGCTGACAACACCCTGAGCATTCTCAAGCCGAGCGTGAACAACCTGACCGCCCGCATCTTCGTGCGCGCCGCCGGGCTCGACTTCGACGAGACCGACGTCTGGGGCCAGACCAGAACCCCGGAGTTCCTCGCGAAGGACCCGGCGCACCTAACGCCGCTCCTCGAGGAGAGCGGGCTGCCGCGCGGGTCGCTCTGGGAGAGCTGCGCGATCATGCAGTACCTCTGCAACAAGCATGGCCTCGACCAGTTCTATCCGACCGACCCGGGCGAGCGGGCGATGGTCGACAGCGCGATGTTCTACTTGATCGGCACGCTCTACCCCCTGGTCGCCCGCGCGACCTACCCGACGCTCGGCTTCCCGCAGTATCCGGGCGAGGCGGCCACCTCCGACGCCGGCGATGACGTGAAGGCGAAGGCGCAGCAGGATGCCGAGGCGGCTCTGGCCGAGCCGCTCGAGGCCTACCGCGCCTTCTTCCTGGAGGACAGGAAGTTCATCGGCGGCGACTTTCCCTCGATCGCCGACATCCGCCTGGCGGCCACGCTGGAGTTCCTCAGGTCGATCGACTACGACTTCCCGAGCTGGGCGACCGACTACATGAGCGCCGTGGAGGAGGCGCTCGGCGACGCCTACTCGGAGCCGGCGGCGGACGTGCGCGGCTTCGTGGACAGCGCCAGGGCCGGGCAGAGCGCGTGAGCGTCCCGAACATCGAGCTGAACGACGGTCACTCGATCCCGCAGCTCGGCTTCGGGGTGTTCCAGATCGACCCCGGCGACACCGCCCCCGCCGTGACCCACGCGCTCGAGGTGGGATACCGGCACATCGACACCGCCGAGATGTACGGGAACGAGCGCGGTGTGGGCGAGGGGATCCGGGCGTCCGGGCTCGACCGCGGCGAGCTGTACGTGACCAGCAAGCTCAACAACGGATTCCACCGGCCGGACGACGCCCGCCGTGCGTTCGACCGCACTCTGAACGAGCTCGGATTCGAGTACGTCGACCTGTTCCTCATCCACTGGCCCCTCCCCATGCTCTACGAAGGCGACTTCGTGACGACCTGGAAGACGCTCGAGGAGTTCCGCCAGGACGGGCGCGCGCGCTCGATCGGCGTCTCGAACTTCCAGGTGGAGCATCTGGAGCGGCTCGCGGCCGAGACCGACACGGTGCCGGCGGTGAACCAGATCGAGCTGCACCCGTACCTGCTGAACCATGAGGTGCGCGCATACGACGAGGAGCACGGCATCGCCACCGAGGCATGGTCTCCGATCGCAAAGGGCCAGGTCCTCGACGACCCGGTGGTCACCGAGATCGCGGACCGGGTGGGCAGGACACCCGCCCAGGTGGTCCTGCGCTGGCACATCCAGCGCGGGAACATCGTGTTCCCGAAGTCGGTCACGCCCGAGCGCATCCGCGAGAACTTCGAGATCTTCGACTTCGAGCTCGAGCCCGCCGACATCGAGCGCATCGCAGGGCTCGACCGCGGCGAGGCCGGCCGGACCGGCCCGAACCCCGACAAGTTCGCCTACGTGCCGAGCTAGCGCAGGCGGTTGAGCCTGTCGACCACCCGGAACAGCTCGCCGCGCAGGTAGAAGTTCACCGCCACGAGGTTGGGCAGGTGGTGGCGGATGCGCTGGCAGGAGCGGACGCGCTCCAGGAGTGGGTCGTAGGCGTTGACCTTTGCCGCGTTCGAGGGCAGCGGGGCGGGGTCGGTGGTGATCCAGTGGTTCAGGAGGAAGAGCGGTGCTCCCTCGGGCCCGCGGTTCGGCTTGCAGCTCGCGTCCAGCTTGTCCGGGCTCGTGAGCTGGGTGACCTTGCTGAACGCGTACGGCGTCTCCTCCGTGATGCTGTCGTAGGCGAGCCGGTACCAAGGCGCTCCGCCGGCCTGGTTCTCCGCGAGGAACACCACGCGCTCGTTTGAATCGACCATCTCCCGCAGCGTCGGCCACTCGCCGTCGACCGGGCCCGTGTACACGAACTGCTCCAGGTCCGCGTCCCTCACGGCCTCGACGAAGTCCTCCGGGGTCACGTAGTCCTGGTTGATCACCACCAGCACAGCGCCGGGGTTTGCGACGAGGAACGTGTGCAGGTCCTCGAGCACCGAGTCGAGCCGGGTCGCCCCGAGCTCGCAGAACGAGTGACAGAGGTACATGCCGCGCTTGCCCTTGCCCTCGAACCCGAGGCGGTCCCGGATGCGCAGGGCCGCCAGCACGGCTTC
>DASUQG010000219.1:0-4814 GCA_036280695.1 Thermoleophilaceae bacterium | reverse complement strand
GCGATCCGGGCGCCGGCGAGCATGTCCTCCGCCTTCGCGCCCGCCACCGGGTCGTAGGCCCTCACGTTCGCGCCCTCACCCGCGAGCCGCCCGGCCAGCACGAGGCTCGTGGCCTCGCGGATGTCGTCCGTGTCCGGCTTGAAGGCCACGCCCAACAGCGCCACCTCCTTGCCCGCCAGCGGGCCGAGGTGCTTCTGGAGCTTGCCGATCGTGCGCCGCTTCTGGAGCTCGTTCACCTCCACCACGGCGGTGAGGAGCTGGAAGTGGTAGCCGCTGTTGCCCGCGAGCTGCTTCAGAGCCTGCACGTCCTTCGGGAAGCAGGAGCCGCCGAAGCCCACGCCCGCCTGGAGGAACTTCGGGCCGATGCGGTCGTCGAGGCCCATGCCCCGCGCCACCTCGCGCACGTCGGCGCCCAGCTCCTCCGACACGTTCGCGATCTCGTTGATGAAGCTGATCTTCGTGGCGAGGAACGCGTTCGACGCGAGCTTGATCATCTCCGCGCTCGCCACGTCGGTGCGCACCACCTCGCCGCCGAGCGGCGCGTACAGCGCCTCGACTCGGTCGGCAAACTCCTTCGAGTCTCCGTTGGCCCCGACCACCACGCGGTCCGGCTGCATGAAGTCGGCCACCGCGCTGCCCTCCTTCAGGAACTCCGGGTTGGAGACGTATCCGAGCCCATCGCGGCGGCGCTGGATCGAGCGGCCCGTGCCGACCGGGACGGTGCTCTTCATCACCAGCGCGTGCTCGTTCGAGTCGCCGAGCTCGGCGATCACCGCCTCCACGCGCGAGAGGTCGGCGTCGCCCGAGTAGGTGGGCGGCGTGTCGACGCACACGAACAGCAGCCGCGCGTTCTCGAGCACGTCCGCCATGTCCGTCGTGAAGTGCAGCCGCTCCGCGTTCTTCCTGACGAGCTCCGGAAGGCCCGGCTCGTGGATCGGAACCTCGCCGCGCGAGAGCGACTCCACCTTCTCCGGGACGATGTCGCGCGCCCAGACCTCGTGGCCCAGCTCAGCGAAGCACGCCGCCGTGACGAGCCCCACCCAGCCGACGCCGACGACGCCTATCGGTTCCCTCTCCCCCATGACGGCCCGCAGGCTATCTAGCAGCAGCGACGCGCCGAGCGCGCGATGGCCATCATCTGCTTCTTGGTGAGCGTCTGGAGCAGGGTGTTCGAGATCCAGTACGCCGCCTTCGGGGTGCGCCAGGCGACCAGGCGCAAACGGTCGCCCGCGAAGAAGAGCTCGTACTGGCGGCCTCGAATCGTGCGCTTCTCCGTGGGGTCGTCGAGGATCGGCGGATCGCGCCAGGTGGTGCCCTGGAGGCCGTAGTACTCGCCGTTCGCGTTCGTGCGCCGCATCACCATGCGGTAGGCGCCGTACTTCTTCCCCTCGGGGCTCCTCAGCTTGTACACGCGCGGCGGGTGGTCGAACTGCGACGAGTTCAGGAGCAGCGTCGGGTAGTAGACCGGCAGCGAGCCGCCGGCACCCGCCTGCACGGCCTGGAGTCCCTGGTCCTCGCCCACGCCGGTGGCGTCGTAGACGCCGATCGAGCGGTCGGCCCGCCTCTGTCGCCGCTTCGGCCTGCGCGCGGGACGCTCATCCGGGGCCTTCCCGCGCGGGCCCGGCGAGTCCTGGACATCGAGGAACTGCTGGACGAGCTTCTGCACCTGGGCGTTGCTGGCCTCGACGTAGCTCGACCCGATCTCGCCCTCGAAGTGGATCTCCTGGATCGGCTGACCGGCGGAGAACACCGCCAGCTTCAGGAGCCGAAGCACCTCCGACCTGCTGCGCAGGTCACTGTCGGTGGCCGTGTTGCGCCCGAAGATCTTCACGAGCCGGTCGCGGTTCGAGATCAGGTCCGTGTAGGTGACCTGCTGCTTCATCTGGCGCAGGAAGTCCTGCTGCCGCGCCGAGCGCACGAGGTCGGTGTCGTAGTGGCGGAAGCGCACGTACTGGAGCGCCTGCCGGGCGCACAGCCGCTGGTAGCCGGGGTCGATGTTGATGTACGCGAACTCGCCGCTGTCGTTGAAGTAGTCGCGGTCCACGTCGCTGTAGACGCACCCGATCGCGTTCACCGCGCGCCAGAAGCCCTTGAAGGTCACGTTGATCACGTGGTTGATCGGCAGCCCCGTGAGCTGCTTCACCGTCTGGAGCGTGAGCGCAGGGCCGCCGTACGAGTAGGCCGCGTTGATCTTGTCCACACCGCGACCCGGGATCCGGACCTTCAGGTCACGCGGGAGCGACATGATCGCCGTCGCCTCCTTGTCCGGGTTGAGCCGGACCAGCATGATCGTGTCGGAGCGCGCACCGCTCGCACCCTCGGCGTTCATGCGCGGCCGGCGGTCCGAGCCGAGAATCAGGAGCGTCTGCGGCTTGCCCGGATCCGTCTGCGCGAGCGTGTTCTTGCCGAGCTTCAGCTCAGTGCCGAGCTCGAGCGCGCTCACGACCTTGTCGACTTCGTGGAACGCCGCGACCGCCGTGGCGCCGGCGGCCGCGAACACCACGAGGACCGCCCCGAGCAGGAGGCGCTTCCACAATCCGGGGCGGGGGATTTCCTCGAACATCAGGCGATCTTGAGCCGGCGCGCGGCCAGGAGGTCGACGAACTCCACGAGTGCGGCCCGATACTGGCCGAGCGATCGGATCGACACCCACTCCTCGGGCCCGTGATGGCCCCCGCCAATGGGCCCGCATTCGACGGCGGGCACGCCGGCTTCGAGGAAGGAGATCGCGTCCGAGGCGCCGTCGCGACCCACTCCGAGCCGCTCGCTGGTGGGCTCCGCCACGCGCGCGATCGCGGCGCCAAGCGCCTGCACATACGGATCGTCGCGCGGGACGATCACCGGCTGGCGGTGGAACACCTTCACAACGTGCACGTCGGGCAGCGCCTCGACGGCGGCCCTGATCTCCTCGTGGTCCTGGCCCGGCAGGTAGCGGACGTCCACATCGATCGCGCACAGGTCGGGCACCTTGTTCATCGCGTCCCCGCCGATGATCCGGCCGAGGTTGATCGACGGCCTGTCGAACAGGTCAGACGACTCGCGCGCGAACGGCAGGCTCTCGATCTGCCGGAAGGTGTCGATCGCCTTTAGCACCGCGTTATCGCCCTCCCACGGGGTCGACCCGTGCGCGGCGGTGCCCGCGACCTCGATCCGCATCGCAAGCACGCCCTTCGCCTGGATGCCGATGTGGAGGTCGGTCGGCTCGCCGGTGATCGCGAAGTCACCGAGGTAGCCCTCCCTGACCAGGTAGTCCGAGCCGCGGTCGTCGATCTCCTCGGACTCCTCGTCCGAGACGCAGACGAAATGCACGCGCACGCGGTCCTGAGTGGCCACGTCGCGCAGAGCGCAGATCATCGACGCGAGGCCGCCCTTCATGTCGTAGGCGCCGCGCCCGTAGAGGCGGTCGCCACGGGTTCGCGGCTCGAACTGCTCCTCGCGCCCGGGCACAACGTCCAGATGTCCATGCAGAACGATCGTCGGGCCGCTATCGGGCCCGACGGTGGCGGTCAAGAGCGGCCGCCCGTTGTGCTGAGCGCCGATCACCTCCACGTCACGCGCCTCGAGCCAGCCCTTGACGAAGCCTGCGGCGGCCTGCATCCCGTCGAGGGTGGACGTGTTGTAGGTGATGAGGCGCTCTGTCAGAGCGCGTTCATCCACCGGGCTGAGAATAGCCGTGTGGCGCGCGGCGGGGCTGCGGGGGCCGGGCGCCGCCGGGAACGCCGGCCAACTTCAGCTGTGGAGGGGTGGCAGGAGGTCGAAAACGTCGATCTCGACCCTTCGGAGCAGGCGGTGGGGTGGTCTTGCGTGCGTGAGCGCTGTTTCTGCGCACCACCCCTCTCTCCGCAGGGTCGAGTGGCGAGGTGTCGACCGGCCGCCTCAGTGCAGCCGTTCCGCGCGGCCGCCGCGCGCGCCCTCGACATCCACCCGCACGCAGCAGCCGGCGAGGTGGTCGTTCACCACGCCGCAGGCCTGCATCGTCGCGTAGGCCGTCGTGGGGCCGACGAAGCGAAAGCCGCGCTTCTTCAGCTCCTTGCTCAGCGCCGTGGACTCGGGCGTGATCGAGGGCAGGTCGTCGAGCGAGCGCGGCGCGCGCCGCCGGCCGGCCGGTGCGTGCGACCAGATCAGCTCCGCGAGCGACTCGCCGTCGGCGTGCATCGCCCGTGCGGCCACGGCGTTCGCGATCGCCGCCTCGATCTTGCCGCGGTGGCGCACGATGCCCGCGTCCGCGAGCAGCCGGGCGACGTCGCGGTCGCCGAAGCGCGCCACCGTGTCGATGTCGAACCCGGCGAAGGCCGCGCGGAAGTTCTCGCGCTTGCGCAGGATCGTGAGCCACGACAGGCCCGACTGGAAGCCCTCGAGGACCATGCGCTCGTAGAGGCCGCGGTCGTCGCGCACCGGGCGACCCCACTCCTCGTCGTGGTAGGCGAGGTAGTCGGGTGTCGAGCCCCCCCACCAGCACCGGCGCCGGCCGTCGGATCCTCGAAGCAGCCCGGTCATCGGCCCCAGACGCTATACCTCGCCGCCGTGTCGGCCAGCTGGCGCTCACTCGCGGGTTCGGACACCGGCCGCGCGGCCGGCATGGCGGTGGCCGTGTTGGCGAGCAACGCGATCGGCCTGGCTTTCACGATCGTCTTCGCCCGCATCCTCGGCGCGTCCGGCTACGGGTCGCTTGCGGTGCTCGTGTCCGCGTGGATCATCCTGATGGTCCCGGGGTCCGCGCTGCAGGTGGCGGTGGCACGGGAGGTCTCGCGGGCCACGTCGAGCGCGAGCGACGCCGCCGGGGCGGGCGTGGTCCGCTGGCTCGAGCGGCTCGC
>DASUQG010000218.1:0-28885 GCA_036280695.1 Thermoleophilaceae bacterium | reverse complement strand
AGCGGCGACTTGGCCACCACCGCGAACTTCGCGCTCGTGGTGAGCGGAGTGCCCACCAATGGCGAGAACACGAACGCGAGCGGTGCGTCCGCGCCGAGCGGGTCCCCCTGCGGTGGCGCGAGCCGGTGCATAAGCCAGGCGCCGAGGCCCGCGCCGCCGATGCAGCCGCGCAGCACCGGCTCCGGCAGGTCTAGGACCTCGGCGGCGCCGCTGCCCACGTCGGCCACGAGCACCCGGCCGAAGTAGCCGCCCGGGGTCATCGTGCCACCGCCCCGAGGCTGTCCTCGCGCAGGGCGGCCCGCAGCCGCGCGCCGAGATGGAAGCGCGGCTCGGGGCCGTCGGAGAGCCGCGCGGGGTGGATTCCGCGGATCGATGACGCCAGCAGCAGCTCGTCCGCGGCGGCCACGCGGTCGAGCGAGATGCGCTCCTCGAGCGCCGGATGCAGCGCGAGCACACGCGCGCGGACCGTGCCGGGGAGCTGCCGGCCGTCGAGCGGCGGCGTGATCAGGTGAGTGCCCTCGACGATGAACAGGTTGGCGTAGGCGGCCTCGAGAACGTCGCCGTCGAGGTCGAGCAGCAGCGGCACGGCGTCGAGGCGGACCGCGAGCTCGTCGAGCAGGTCCCGGTCGCGCCACTTGTGGGCGCCGAGCCCGCCGGGCAGCACGGCGGGCGCGAGCGTGACGGCGTCGGGCGCGGGCTCGGCGGCGAGCGGCTCGGCGTCGATCTCGACGCGGACCGCGTCCCGCGCTGCACCGCCCGGCGCCGGCTCGGCGACCACACGCAGGCGCTGCAGGGGGGCGGCCGCGGCGGCCGCGACCACGCGCGCGTGAAGGTCGTCCGGGAGCTCCTCGCCGTAGAGCGCCGTCACGCTTCGCGCCAGCCGCGCCAGGTGCGCGCGCGCGTCCACCGGCACGCCGCCGCGCACGAGCAGCGTCTCGAACACGCCGAGGGCGGGGTCGGGCCGGTCCGCCGCGCCCGCGAGCGCCGGCACGGGCGCCACCCGGCTCACGCGCGGCTCCTCCACCAGCCGCGAGCCAGCGGCGGCGATCACGGGGCGCGCCTTTACGAAGCACTCCTCCAGCTCGCGCTCGGCCACGGAGTCGGCCACGATGCCTCCGCCTGCGCCCATCCAGATGCGCTCGCCGCGGATCTCGAGCGTACGGATCGCCACGTTCAGCTCGAGCCCGGCCACCGGGCTCGCGTAGCCCACCGCGCCGGTGTACGCCTCGCGCCCGCCTGCCTCGAGCTCGGCGATCACCCGCATGGCCTGGATCTTGGGGGCGCCGGTCACCGAGCCGGGCGGGAAGCTCGCGCGCAGCAGGTCGGCGTCGCCGGCGTCGGGGCGCAGCGTCCCGGCGACGGTGGAGACCAGATGCCACACCCCCGGCGCTGGCCGCGGCTCGGTCAGCGCGGGCACGTGGATCGAGCCGTACTCGCACACGCGCCCCAGGTCGTTGCGCATCAGATCCACGATCATCACGTTCTCCGCGCGGTCCTTGCTGGAGGCGGCCAGGGCGGCGCGCGTGTCCTCCGCGCGCGTGCCCTCGCGGCCCGCAGCTAGCACCCGTGGGGCGGTGCCCTTGATCGGCTCGCTCACAACCTCGCGACCGCGGCGACGCAGGAACAGCTCGGGAGAGAGGCTGCACACGGCGCCCCAGGGGCCGCTCACGAGCCCGGCGTGACGCGGCTCCAGCGTGCCCGCCGTGCGTGCGAACAGGTCGAGCGGGTCGCCCTTCCACTCGGCCTCGAGGCGCAGGCAGAGGTTCGCCTGGAAGATCTCCCCCGCCGCGATGCGCTCGCGGCACTCATCGATGGCGCTCATGTGGCCCGCCCCGCCCGGCGGCGCCGGCTGGAAGCTGCCGACCCACACGGGCCGCTCGCGCACGCCCTCTGCGAGCCGGCTGCGCAGCAGCTCCAGGCGCGCTCGCAGCTCCGCCTCGCGCGCGTCGGTCCAGAGCGCCTCGAACCACCAGCGGCCCTCGGCGTCCAGGTGCATGAGGTGGTCGTAGAAGGCGAGTGCGAAGTCGGGCAGCTTCACGTGCCGCGGCGGGGGCGGCGGCACGCGCTCGAGGCGCGCGCCGAGGCTGTAGCCGAGGTAGCCGAACCAGCCGCCGCCGACGGCGTCCTGCGCGGCGCCCGAATCCGCGCCCTCAACCAGCGGCTGCCGGTCGAGCAGCTCGAACGGATCCTCGTCGGTCTCCGCCACCACGAGCGGCTCCGAGCCCACGAGGGTGCCGCCGCCGGCCCAGTCGCCGGCGAGGGCGAACGGGCGCTCGTCGCCTCGGACGAGCAGCGTTCCCTCGGCGGCCGACAGCTCTCCGTCGAGCTCGATCCTCACCAGGCGTGCGCTCTCGGGCACGGTCATGCCACTCAGCCTCCCGCGTCCGCGGACAGGAAGGCCACCGCGTCCCCGGCGGCCAGCGGCAGCTCGGGGTCGCGGCTGATCTGGTCGCCGTTCAGTGCCGCGACCACGTGGCGGTCGAGTGCCAGGCCCGCAGCCACGGCGGCGGCCTCGAGCGTCGCCGCCCGGACGGCGAGCGGCTCGCGGCCGAGGCCGGAGGCGAGCGTGCCGAAGCGGCGGACGGTCACGCTGGGTGCCGCGCGCGCTCGCGCGCGCTCGTAGTCGTCGGGCTCGTTCACGTTCAGCACGGAGAGGAGCTCGGGATCCGCCTCGGCGAGCTCGCGGTCGCGCAGCAGGTCCTCCTCACTCAGCTCGCGGACGCGGCTGCGCTCGAACAGGAACGCCGGCCGCATGCGGTCCTGCTCGATCAGCTCCTCCACGGCGGGGAGCAGCGATGTCCGGTACGCCGCCGCGAGCGGGTGCCGGTAGCCGTGAACCACGGGGAGCGCCACGTCCACATCCTCGCGCTTGGCGGCGCCGAGCACAGCGCCCACAAACGCCGGGTGCAGCAGCGGCACGTCGGTGGAGGACACGTACGCGACCTCGGCCTCGCCGGCCACGGCCGCCAGCCCGGCCGCGAGGCCCTGCAGCGGCCCGCGCCCCTCGGCCGCGTCCTCGACAACCCGGACAGCGGGTGGCAGCGCGGGCAACTCCTGGTCGGGCGCGCGCACCACCACGACGAGCCCGTGGACGGCTCGCGAGACGATCCCGGTCACGCGATGGAGCAGCGTGGAGCCGTGCCATTCGAGGCTTGCCTTGGGCCGGCCCATGCGAGTGGAGCGGCCCCCGGCCAGCACGACACCGGCTACCGCACTCACACCGGCGAGTGTACCTATTTGTCTGACGGCTTCCGAGTCAGAATACGGTCCGTGATCGACGGCGCCCTCGGAGGTCCGGGAACTCAGGAATACCTCCTCGAGGCGCGCGAGATGCAGGCGATGTCGTTCGCGGTCCACATCCCGCTCGTCTGCTTCGGCATCGCCTTCCCGGCGATGGTGGTGTTCCTCGAGGGGCTCTGGCTGCGCACCGGCGACCCGCTCTACAAGGCGCTCGCCAAGCGCTGGTCCAAGGCGATGCTGATCCTGTTCGCGATCGGCGTCGTGACCGGCACGATCCTGTCGTTCGAGATGGGCCTCCTGTGGCCGGAGTTCATGGCCACGTTCGGCGACGTCTTCGGCCTCGCGTTCGGGATCGAGGGCTTCTCGTTCTTCATGGAGGCGATCTTCATCGCCATCTACGTATACGGGTGGGACCGCCTGCCGCCGAGGGTCCACATCGCGGTGGGCTTCCCCGTGATCCTGGCCGGATTCGCCGGCTCGTTGAACGTAATCGCGGTGAACGGCTGGATGAACCAGCCGACCGGCTTCTCGATCCGGAACGGGGAGGTCGTCGACGTCGAACCGATCACCGCGCTCTTCAACTCGAACCTGTGGCATGAGCTCACCCACATGTACCTGGCGGGCTTCATGGTGGCCGGCTTCATGGTCGCGTCGGTCTACGGCTACGCCTGGCTGCGCGGGCGGCGCGACCGGCGCCATCTGACCGGCCTCGTGGTGGCGCTCAGCTTCGCCGCCCTCGTGGCGCCCGTCCAACTGCTGGTCGGCGATTGGTCGGCGCGGACCGTCGCCGAGCGCCAGCCGATCAAGCTCGCCGCGCTCGAGGGACTGAAGGAGACCGAGAAGGGCGCCCCGTTCGAGGTGGGTGGTGGAATCGAGATCCCCAAGGCGCTGTCGCTGCTCGCCTTCCACGATCCCGACGCGACGGTGAGGGGACTCGACACGGTGCCGGAGGAGGACCAGCCACCCACCGGGATCGTGAAGCTCTCGTTCCGCGCGATGGTGGCGATCGGCACCGGCCTGGCGGCGCTCGGGGTCTGGTTCGTCTGGATGTGGTGGCGGCGAGGACGCCTGCCCCGAACGCTGTGGTTCCATCGCGCGCTCGTGGCGGCGGGGCCCCTGTCGGTGGTCGCGCTGATCGCGGGGTGGGTCACCACGGAGGTTGGGCGCCAGCCCTGGGTCGTCTACGAGGTGATGCGGACGGAGGACGCCGTGACCGGCGCGAGCGGAATCCCGGTCGGGTTCGCGGCGCTCGGGCTGGTGTACGTCGCACTGGCGGCGATCGCGTACGTGATGCTGCGGCGGCTGGCGCGCAAGCCGTTCGAGGTGGAGGCCTGATGCTGGCGGACCTCGCGATGGCGGTCACGCTGGTCGGGGTGACCGCGTACGTGGTCCTCGGCGGCGCGGACTTCGGCGCGGGCTTCTGGGACCTCACGGCCGGCGGCGCCAAGCGCGGCGCGCCTGTGCGCGCGATGATCAAGCGAGCCATGGCGCCGGTCTGGGAGGCCAATCACGTCTGGCTCATCTTCGTGCTGGTGATGCTCTGGACCGCCTTCCCGGAGGCCTTTGGCGCGCTCACCTCGACGCTTGCGATCCCGCTGTTTCTCGCCGCGCTCGGCATCGTGCTGCGCGGGGGCGCGTTCGCGCTCAAGGGGGAGGCGGGAACGATCGCCGAGGCACGCGCGCTCGGGGCCACGTTCGCGCTGTCGTCTGTGCTCGTCCCGTTCTTCCTCGGCACGTCCGCGGGCGCCATTGCGGCGGGCGAGGTGCCGCTCGGCAACGCGGCCGGGGACGCGTGGGGAAGCTGGACGGGAACGCTTCCGATCTTCGTGGGCCTGCTGGCCGTGGTCACCGGAGCGCACCTGGCCGCAGTGTTCCTGGGGGCCGACTCGCAGCGAGCCGGACAGCCGGAGCTGGTCCACGCGTTCCGCAGGCGGGCGCTCGGGTCCGGGGTCGTGGCGGGCGCGCTCGCGATCGCGGGGCTGGTGGTGGTGAACTCGGAGGCGCCCGACCTGTATGACGGCCTGACCTCCGGCGCCGGGCTCGCCTGCGTGATCGGCTCCGCAGCGGCGGGGCTCGCGACACTCGCGCTCGAGTGGCGCGAGCGCTTCGAGGTCGCGCGTTATTCCGCCGCCGCCGCGGTGGCCGCGATCGTGGCCGGCTGGGCTTTCGCGCAGGAGCCGTACCTGTTGCCGCCCGATGTGACGGTGCAGGAGGCGGCGGCTTCGGACGCGGTGCTGACCGCCCTGCTGATCGCCGCCGGGCTCGGGATGGCGCTGCTGGTCCCCGCTCTGGTGTGGCTCTTCCGGCTGGCGCTCAGCGGGCGGCTCGCCTACGAGGAGGAGCCGCGCCCGTGAGCCGCCTCGAGATCACGACCGCGGCGTGCTTCGTGCTCGGTGCGGGGCTGCTGTTCCCCTTCGAAAGCACGTTCACGATCCTGGCCGGCGTCCTGCTGCTCTTCGCCTTCGTGGTATGCGGGCTGTTCGTGCTGCTGGCGCCTGAGGCGCTGGGCCGCGACCCCGACTAGCGGGACAGGCAGGTGGTCGCCACGTAGCGGCCGTGCCGATCGGAGCGCTCGAGCGGGAACGCCAGCGAGCCGTTCACCGCCCAGAGCTCCGTGCGCTGATCGCTCACGGCCCAGGCGGGCGGCCAGCGACTCACGTCGGCATCCTCGAGCGCCACCACGAGCGCCTCTGCAACCGCCTCTGTCCCGCGCTCTCGCACCGGGCGGCGCTGCCTGAATCGCACCACGCAGTGGTGTGAGGGCACGATCTCGTGCACCTCGGGATGGTCGATGTGGGCAACGCGTTGCATCGGGAGCGAGAATAGGTGCATGGAGCCAGTCGTCATCAAGGTCCGCAAGAACGGCCCCTACAAGGTGACCGGCCCGGTCAAGATCATCGACGCCGACGGCAACGAGTACGAGTTGCCCGAGGGCGACGGCATCGTCCTGTGCCGCTGCGGCGCCTCCACCACGAAGCCGTTCTGCGACAAGACGCATTCGAAGATCGGCTTCGAGGCGGCGGAGCGCGCTGTGAGGGAGGCGAGATAGTGCTGCGCTCGAGCACCCAGCAGACGTTCATCGACGCGCCCGCCGAGCGTGTCTGGGAGCTGGTCGGCGACCCGAACCGGCACCCGGAGTGGTGGCCGGAGGTGCTCGAGGTGGAATGCGCCGACCTGAAGGAGGGCTGCCGCTACCGGGCCGTGGCGAAGGGGCCCTTCGGCGCCGCGGAGCACGATCTCGTGGTGGATCGCTTCGAGGACTGCCGGGAGGTCTCGATCTTCTGCGAGGGCACCGGGGTGACGACGCGCTTCGTGCTGACCGAGGCCCAGGGCGGCACCTTCGTCGAGGGCTGCTTCACGATCGAGCCGAACAGCATCGGCATGAAGGTGCTCGGCGCCGTGACGGGGCGGCGCTTCATGCACTCATGGCTGGAGAGCTCGCTCGAGAACCTGAGAAGCGCAGCAGCGCCTCAGCCGGCCGGCGCGGCGAACCCCTAATAGCGAGGGCGAAGGCCTCGCCACCTGCGAGCGAACCGATGGCGCACGGGCCGCTTCGAGCGCGGCGAATCGCTCGGCGCGCCAATCCAGCACGAGTTCGACATCACCCACACGCTTGTGCTGATCAGCTGCAGGCCGTTGGGTGCGCCTCCGACCAAGGTCGGAGTCGAGATCAGCGGCTGGCACGAGCCCGATTCCGACCTCGCGCCGACGCGCTGACGGCGTCGCGCTCATAGCTTCGCGGCCATGTACTCCACCACGACCGAAGGAGAGCTCATGGAAGCCGCAACCCACAGCATCACCACCCCCGCCCCTGCGACCTCAAGCAGTGCGGACCGGCCCGCGCCCCCGACCGATGAGCGCGCCCTGCCCCAGCTCGGGCTCCGCGGCATCATCGCGGTCTGGGCCGCAGCCGCCGTGCCGATGGGACTGCTCGCGTGGGTCGTTGCACCGCTGGTCGCCGATCAAATGAGCGGCCCGAACGCCCTGATCCGCGCTCTGGTCATCGCGCTGACCGCCGGGCTCGCCTGGCAGTTCGTGCTCGTGCTGGCGCTCGTCGGGCGTGAGCAGGGATCGCTGCGCCTGTCGGTGCTGCGAGACGCGCTCTGGCTCCGCGCCCCCCGGGCTCCACGCACCGGACGGCGCGGAGGCAAGCTATGGCTCGTCGTTGTCCCGCTGATCGTCGCCAGCGCCGTCGAGGGGCTCATGGTCATCCCGGGTCCCGGGGGCCGCGACTTCGCCGAGTTCCTCGGATCGGACGCCGGGGAGGGGCTGCTCGCAGGATCGTGGGGCTGGTTCGCCGTCATCGCCACGCTGAGCGTCTTCAACACGGTGCTCGGCGAGGAGCTCCTGTTCCGGGGCTACCTGCTGCCCCGGATGAACGGGCGGTTCGGCCGGCGGGACTGGCTGGCAAACGGCGTGCTCTTCGCGGGCTATCACCTGCACACGCCGTGGGTGATCCCGACCACGCTGCTGGACACGTTCATCCTGTCGTATCCCTCAAAGCGCTACCGCAGCTCTCTGATCGGCATCGCCGTGCACAGCGCGCAGAGCATCGTCGTGCTCGGGCTCGTGCTCGCGTTGGTGCTCAAGGGGTGAGCACCGCCACGCGGCCCCGCTCCGGAAGCAAAGTTCAGAACGGGCCGCCGACTCGGCGGCCCGTTCTGTGCACGCGGTGCTGTCCGGCGAGGCAGCAGTCCCTCATCCGTGCTGGCCCCAATGCGGGCGACGCCGACCTCTGAGACGATCGACCCATGCCGCAGACGGTTCTGATCGTCGACGACCACGCGGCCTTCCGCGAGTCGGCGTCGGCGCTGCTCGAGGCCGAGGGCTTCGCGGTCGTGGGCGAGGCGGCCGACGGCGGCGCGGCGCTGAGCGAGGCCGAGCGCCTGCGACCGGAGATCGTGCTCCTCGACATCCAGCTGCCGGACCTCGACGGCTTCGCCGTCGCCGAGCGGCTGGCGGACGCCGCGGAGCCGCCGCGCGTCGTGCTCATCTCGAGCCGCGATGCGAGGTCGTACGGCCCGCGCCTCGAGGCCGCGCCCGCGCGCGGCTTCATCTCCAAACGAGAGCTCTCGGGCGCCGCGCTCGCGGCGCTCGTCGGCTGAGCGGCCGTGCGCACAGTCAGGCTGCTCCTCTGGCCGGCGGGGGTGGCGGTCGGAGTCGCGGCGGAGCTCGTGTATTTCGGCCTCGGCCACCCCGGCGACTGGCTGCCGGACCTCGCGGTCGGCTGGACCCTGATCGCGTGCGGCCTGCTCGCGTGGTCGCGCCGGCCGAACAGCCACAGCGGGGCGCTCCTCGCCGCCTCCGGCTTCGCCTGGTTCGCCGCCAACTTCAGCGACCAGGCCCTGTACCTCCACCGAGGCCCGCTGATCCACCTGGTCCTCTCGTACCCCGACGGAAGGCTCCGCGGCCGCCTGGAGGGCGCCACGGTCGCTGGCGCGTACGCGATTGCGCTGATCCCGGCGGTGTGGGGGAGCGAGCAGGCCACACTCGCGTTGGCGGTATTCGTCGTCGCCGTCGCCGCTCGCGCCCACCTCGGCGCGCTCGGCCGCGAGCGGCGCGCGCGCCTCGCCGCGCTCCAGGCGACGGGCTTCGTCGCGGCCGTCCTGGCGGGCACCGCGGCCGTGCGGCTCGCGTTCACGACCCAGACGGCCGTGGACGCCACCCTGTGGGCCTACCAGACGGCGCTCTGCGCGCTGGCGGTCGGCTTGCTCGTGGGGCTGGTGCGGGAGCCGTGGGCGCGCGCACAGGTGACCGACCTCGTGGTGGAGCTGGGTGAGACCAGATCGGGCAGCCTGCGCGACGGGCTCGCACGCGCACTCGGCGATCCCACGCTCGAGGTCGGCTACTGGGTGCCCGCCGGCGGCATCTACGTCGACGCCTCGGGGCGGCAGCTCGACATGTCCTCGCCGGGCCCGGACCGCCGTGTGACACCGATCGAGCTCGACGGCCAGCGGGTCGCGGCGCTCATGCACGATTCCGCGGTGCTCGAGGATCGCGGCCTCCTGGACTCCCTTGCGGCCGCCGCGCGACTTGCCGCCGCGAACGCGCGGCTACAGACCGAGGTCCGCGTTCAGGTGTCCGAGCTGGTCGCGTCGCGGCTTCGACTCGTGCAGGCCGGCGACGAGGAGCGCCGCCGTCTCGAACAGCGGCTCCACGACAGCGCCGAGCGGCGGCTCACGGCGCTCGCCCAGGAGCTCGAGCGAACCCGCGATCGCCCCGGCACCGCGCGGGATGCCGCCGAGCGAGTGAGGCGTGCGGAGGAACACCTCGCGCTCACGCTCGCCGAGCTGAGGGAGCTCGCCGCCGGGCTCCATCCGCGCGTGCTGAGCGAGCGCGGGCTGCCCGGTGCGATCGCCGAGCTGGCCGCCCAGAGCCCCGTTCCGGTGGCGGTCTCGGTATCGGAAGGCCACCTGCCGGAGGACATCGAGGTGGCGGCGTACTTCGTGTGCTCGGAGGCGCTCGCGAACGTGGCGAAGTACGCGGCGGCGTCGAGTGTCAGCGTCTCGGTGGGAGCTCGGAATGGCCGCGTGCTCGTGGAGGTCGCGGACGACGGCGCCGGCGGGGCCGTCGTCGGCGCGGGCTCGGGGCTCCGCGGGCTCGCCGATCGCGTCGAGGCGCTGGGCGGCTCGCTGCGGCTCGACAGCCCACCCGGAGCCGGGACGCGTCTCACCGTCGAGCTGCCGCTCGCGGGCCAAGAGCATGGCGCGAGGCCATTTCGCTGAGAGAATCGGCTAGTGGCGGCCATGCTCGCGATCCCCGTGCTCGCGGTCGCCTGCGCGATCACCGCGCTCGTGGCCACCGGCACCCTTCCCGAAGGCGAGCCCACCAGCTACGCGGGCGCCTCTGGAGCGGCCGACACGGCAGATGCCCTGGCAGGCCTCGGCCTGGTGCTGTCCGGAGCACTAGCGTGGACACGGGCGCGCACGCGCACGCTCGGCCTTCTTGCGATGCTTGCCGGCCTCGCCTGGCTCGGACCCAACTGGGAGGGCTGGGAGGGAGCGCCATCTCTTGTCCGGAGCCTGGGCGCGGTGGTCTCGCTCTTCTTCCTTCCCCTGCTCCTCCACCTGGCTCTCGCGGTCCCCACGGGCAGAGTCGGAACCCGGGCGGCACGGGTGGCCGTCGGGGCCGCGTACGCGCTCGCCGGCGCTGCCGGCATCGGGCTCGCGCTCTTCCGCGACCCTTTACTCGACCCCTACTGCTGGCGGACCTGCTCGGAGAATGCGTTCCTGGCGCACGCCGATCCCGGACTCGCGAGCACGTTGGGCGACGCCTGGAACTGGTCCGCCGTGGTCATCGGAGTCGCCGTTGTGGCGATCGGAGTGCGCCGCCTCATCGCGGCGACCTCGCCCGCGCGGCGCGTCCTGGTGCCGACGCTGGTCCCGGTGGTCCTGGTGGCTGCCGCCGAGGTCGTGTACGCGGTGGCGCTCCTCCACGACCCGCTCGAGGACCCCGGCAAGGCGGGCTTCGCGGCGGTCTTCTACGCGCGGTCGCTGTCGGCGTTCGCGCTCGCGCTCGGCGTCGCGTGGAGCGTGCTGCACATGCAGCGCATCCGCTCCTCGGTCGCCTCCCTGGCGGCGGACGTGGCGGAGGCGCCGCCCGCAGGCACGCTCCGTGACGGGCTCGCGGCTGCCCTCGGCGATCCCGGCCTCGAGGTCCACTACTGGCTGCCGGGCTCCGGGCGCTTCGTGACCGCGGACGGCACCGCGGCCTCGCCCCCGGCGCCTGGGAACGGCCTCGCCGTCACGCCGATCACGCGCGCCGGCCGCACGCTCGCCGTGGTGTCGCACGATGCCGCACTCCTCGACGGCGACGAGCTCGAGCGCCAGATCGGCTCGGCCGCGAGGCTGGCGATCGACAACGAGCGGCTCCAGGCCGAGGTGCTTGCACAGCTGGCGGACCTCCGCAGCTCGCGGGCGCGCATCGTCGAGGCGGGCGACGCCGAGCGCCGCAGACTGGAGCGCAACCTCCACGACGGAGCCCAGCAGCGCCTGCTCGCGGTGTCCTACGACCTGCGGCTGGCACGCGCTGCCGCGGACAGCGGCGGCGATCCCGAGCTGAGTGCGCTCTCTTCCCGGGCCACGGAGGAGATCGACGGCGCGCTCGGCGAGCTGCGGGAGCTCGCAGAGGGCATCTATCCCGCGACCCTGACCGAGGCTGGACTCGGAACGGCGCTCGAGTCCCTCGCGGACGCGGCTCCGATTCCGGTCGAGCTCGGCGAAGTCGCGCCGGGACGGTATCCGGCCGCGGCCGAGACCACGGCGTTCTACACGGTGCAGGAGGCGGTCCACGATGCCGCCGTGCGCGGTGCGACCTTCGCGAGGGTCGCCACGAGCACCGCGGAGGACATCCTCGTCGTGACCGTCGAGGACGACGGCGCGGGCCGGGACGGGCCGCTCGTCCACGTGGCCGACCGCGTCGGGGCCCTGGGCGGATCGGTGGACGCCCGCCCGACGACCATCCGCGCGGAGCTCCCATGCGCGTAGTCGTCGCCGACGACGTGATGCTCACGCGCGAGGGCATCGTGCGCCTGCTCCAGGACGCGGAGATCGAGGTCGTGGGCCAGGCCGACGACGCCTCGTCCCTACTGAGGCAGGTCCGCGCCACGCGGCCGGACGCGGCGATCGTCGACATCCGCATGCCGCCGACCCACACCGACGAGGGCCTTGTGGCGGCGGGTCTGATCCGGGCGGAGCTCCCCGAGGTCGGCGTCCTGATCCTCTCGGAGTACATCGAGCCGAGCTACGCGATGCGGCTGCTCGAGGAGCACCCAGAGCGTGTCGGCTACCTGCTGAAGGAGCGCGTCTTCGACGTCGCGCTGCTGGTGGACGCGCTCCGCCGCCTGGGCGACGGCGAGACCGTCGTGGACCCGACGATCGTCTCCAGGCTGGTCGGCCGCCGTCGCCGCCGGGACCCGCTCGAGGAGCTCACGCCCCGCGAGCGGGAGGCCCTCGAGCTCGTCGCCGAAGGTCTCTCCAACAAGGCGATCGCGGCGCGGCTGGTGGTGACCGAGCGCACCGTCGAGGCGCACGTGAAGCAGATCTTCATGAAGCTCGGGCTCGACGCGAACCCGGAGTCGCACCGGCGCGTCCTCGCGGTGCTCGCGTACCTGCGCTCGGCCACCTGATGCGGTATCGGGTCAACCCGGCAGTTCAAAGCCCTGCCCGGCGCTGCCCAGCGCGCGGTTGCGAATGAGCCTCGCCGAGCGGCTGTCGATGTCGAAGCCGTCGTCTCCCGAGCGGCGGGCGACGTTGCCCACGAGCAGGGCGCCGCGGTCCCGTTGCGCGACCCGATAGCCGTCGCGGCCGCTGCCTATCACCAGATTGCGGCGGACCACGGTGCGCGTGCTGCCGATTGGAGGGTCCCACACCCCGAGCCGGATGCCGTCATGGCGGACGCCGACGATCACGTTGCGAGCGATCACATTGCCGCGGCCCTTTTCGATGCCGATTCCCTCGCCGCTCCCATCGATGCGGTTCCCCACGATCACATTCCGGCTGGCGGGACCGACCTGGATGCCGGCGACGCCGTCGCGAACACTGTGGTTGGCGCGCAGCTGATTTCCGTCGGCCTCGAGGAGGATCCCGAAGTCCCCGTTCCGCGCGACCACGTTGCCCTTGATCAGGTTGCGAGTGGAGCCTTCGATGTGCATGCCGAGCTGGCCATTGCGGCGGAACGAGTTGTGAACGATCCGGAGATCGTGCGACATGAACACTCCGAGTCCGTCCCCGTCGGGCCTCGGGTTGTCGTTGCCCGAGCTGTCGCGGATGACGGTTCGCGCGGAATCGGCGATCACGTATCCGAAGAACTGGTTCCGCGACGAGGAAAGCGCCGCGAGCCGGTTGCCGCGCACGCCGCCGACGAGCACGCCGACCGCAAACCCGCGCAGCGAGCCGTTGCGGACGGTTACGCCGTCATGGCGGTCGTTGAAGACCCCAAGGTCGCAGGGCTGCCGCCGGGGGCAGCGCCGGAACCGCTTGCCGTCGCCCGAGATCGTGTGCCCGTTCAGGTCCAGCGTGATGTTGTCGGCGCCGATCACGAGGCCATTGCTTGTGCAGCCGGTGAGATCTGCCTGGAGCGTCGTGTCCGCCGTGATCGTGTCGCCGCAGCGGGGTCCGCTGCTCTGCGCCATTGAGGCGCCGGCGGCAGCGGCCACGGCGAGCGTGACGGCCACGACAACAACGAGCTGCTTTGCGAGCGTCATCTCGAGTCCTTTCGTCGTCCTCCGGAACATGAGCCGAAGCTACGGCGGGCCAGCGTCTGCCGAAACGCGGCTGGCCTCAGTCTTCGATCCGTGCCAGCACGGATCTTTCGGCGCCCGCCGACTCAGGGGGTGTCGCGCAGCGGCGGGCCGACGCGGCGCCATGGCCCGCCTGCCCACACGACCGCGTCGCCCGTGTTCATCGGCGGGACAGGCTTGAGTCGCAGTGTCCCGTCCTGGTCCCGCGTGAAGCTGAAGACGAGCGTGGTGTCTCCCCAATCGAAGACGAGGCGGCGGCCGATGATCTCGTACGAGCCGGAGTAGTCCTCGGGATGGTCGCCCTCCCCCATCAGCCACCTGCCGTCGCGGAGCGTCATCTTGCCCAAGGTGCCGACGTCCCGATCGTGCACGACACCCCCGACGATGCGCGCCGCCGCTTGAGCTCCTGAGTCGGTGGTACGCCAGTGATAGGTGCCGTTGAGGGTGGATGCAGACTGCTTCCGACCGACGGCGATGGGAGCCGTCTCCGCGCAGCCCGCCGATGCTGTGGCGGCGGGTCGAGCAGGTGTCGTGGCCTTGAGCCCACGGAACGCCGCGATCAATGCCTTGGTCTGGGGATCGCGCTCGAGCTGCGTGTAGACCGGCTGCGCGGCGGCCTCGAGTGCGGCGACGTCGGCCGGGCTCGCATCGAGCGCGGTCACCGGCGGGCCGAGGCGGCAGAACTCGCGCGTCAACGCCCTCTCCGACGGTGCGTGCTCGGCCGCGTAAGCCGTGGTCTGCCGGGCCGCCTCACGGAGGACCTTGCGCTGGTCCTCGCCCAGCCGGTCGTACGCACCCTCGCCGGCGAACAGAGTGAGTGTCTTGGGAAAGAGCGGGAGGTTGGGGGTCAGATGGCGCTCGCCCTCCTCAGCGGAGTTGGTCCCAAGCGAGGCCTCCGCGCCGTCGATCTCCCCGTTCGCGACGGCATCGCCGACGTCATCCCCGCTGATGTGCACCGGCGTGGCTCCCAACGCGCGCATCAGGGCGTCCGAGGCACCTGACGGCCTCACGCGGACGCGAGCGCCCGCGAAGTCGTCCGGTGACGCCAGCGGTTTCCTTACCCCGAAGGCGTAGCGGAGGTGCTCGGGCACGACCGCGAGCCCGACGAAGCCCTGTCCGTCCAGCCCCCCGAGCATCCGCGCCGCGAGCGGCCCGGTGGTGATCCGGTTGAGGAGCTCGTGATCGGTGACGAGGAACGGCGCTTGGAGCGCCTGGAAGCTGGTGATGCCCATGCGGTCCCAGGCACGCGCTCCCATCCACCCGAGCTCAAAGTCGCCGTCGCGCACGAGGCGAGCGATTCCGAGCTCATAGCCGGGCGTGTCCTGACCGGCGGCATCCCAGACCACGCGCACGCGCAGCGACCCGCCCGAAAGCCTTGAAACCCGGTCGGCGAAATAGCGTGCGAACGGCGCATCGGGCTGCTCGGAGTCGTCCGCCACCGCGAGCCGCAGGAGCTTGGGCTCATTCGAGCCGCCGGCCTTGTCCCCGTCGCCATCCCCGTTGACGCTGCATCCGGCAGCTGCACCGAGTAGCAGGGTCACGATCAGAGCCAGCAGTGACCGCTTCATGAGACGACCCTACGGCGGTTGAGCGGGGCGCACATCGCGGCGTCCCACATATGTTGCACCGGCGCGATTGTTGGTAGCAACAGTTCCGGCCGAGACGGCGAGGGCGAAGGCACCGCAGCCAGGCGATGCGCCGCAGCCGGTCAGATGGCGAGGGCCAGAATCGAACTGGCGACACCACGATTTTCAGTCGTGTGCTCTACCAACTGAGCTACCTCGCCTAGTAGCAGCAGACGATGGTATCTACCGTTGGGGGTCGAGATGGATGCGCATGTTCACACGCACGGGCACGACGAGAGCGTGGAGCGGATGGCGCTCAGCGCGACGCTTCACTGCCTCACGGGCTGTGCGATCGGCGAGGTGCTGGGTGTCATCATCGGGACGGCCCTGGGCTGGTCGGATGGGGCCACGATCGCGCTGGCGATCGTGCTCGCGTTCGTGTTCGGCTACTCGCTGACGAGCCTTCCGCTTCTGCGCGCGGGGTTGGCGCTTGCCACCGTGATTCCGATCGCGCTGGCGTCGGACACGCTCTCGATCGCGGTCATGGAGATCGTGGACAACGCGATCATCCTCGTGATCCCGGGCGCGATGGACGCGGGGCTCGCCGACGTGCTGTTCTGGGGTTCGCTGTCCTTCGCGCTGTTCGTGGCCGGCTTCTTCGCCTACCCGGTGAACCGCTGGCTGCTTCAGCGTGGCAAGGGCCACGCCGCCGTACACGAGACGGGGATCCACGGCGGGCCGTCCCCGCGCGTGGTCGGCGCGATCGCGCTCGCCGCGGGGCTGTTCGGGACCGTCGTGCTGATCGCGGAGCTCGGCGGCTAGGCGCGCCCGGGCCTAGGCCAGGCCCTCAGCCTTGTACTCGCGCAGGAAGCCCTCGAACAGGCGACGGTGTCCCTCCTCGTCGCGCAGGATGGCGATGACCATGTCCTGCGTGACCGGGTCGCGTCCCTCGCAGAACTCGATGATCCGGTTGTAGTGCTCGATCGCACCGGACTCGGCCTCGATCACGCCCTTGATCACGTGGACGATGTCGGTCTGCTCGTCGGGCGGCGTGAGGTAGGTCTGCTCGGCCTTGAAGTCGACTGAGCCCGGCACCACGCCGTAGAGCTCCTTGATTCGCGCGCCGAACTGGCGGGCGTGCCCGAGCTCCTCCTGGATGTCCTGTTCGAGCGACTCGATGATCTCCTGCGCGCGCACGCCGTCGGGGTTGATCGAGTTCGCGATGTAGCTCATCACCGTCTCGATCTCCATCCAGTAGGCCGTGGTGAGGAGCTCGATCAGCTGCTCGCGGTCGTCCTTCATGTCATCGTCGAGAATTCCCATCACCCACAGGCTAGCCTCCGGCGCCGTGGAGGCTGCCACTCAGATCGACCACCTGGATCGCCCCCCGAAGCGGCTCTGGGACCGCCTCCTCGCAGAGCCCAATCGCGCGCCGGAGCACATCGCGCTGGCGGCGGCGGAGCGCTTCGGGCCGCAGGCCGCCGAGTGGGTGCGGATCGCGGGCGCGGGACACACGCCGGAGGAGCTCGCACGCGTGGCATTCAAGAAACACGTGCGCCTTGCCCGGCTCGAGGGCGGAGCGCTCGGCGCGGGCGGCGTGATCACCGTTGCGCCGGACGTGGTCTCGTTGCTGTGGATCCAGAGCCGGATGGTCTTCTACATCGCCGCCGCATACGGGTACGACCCGTGCCACCCGATGCGGCCGGCCGAGTACCTCGCGCTACAGGGGCTGTACGACACTCCCGCGGAGGCGCGCGAGGCTCTGAACGGCGTGGGCAAGCACATGGCGGTGGCGATGGCGGAGCGCGCGCTCAGCAACCGCAAGTCCGACGCGCTCCATCTCCGCCTTGCGAAGTACATCGCCAAGCGGATGGCGCGCCGCTACGCGGGCAGGCTGATCCCGCTCATCGGCGCGCCGATCGGCGCGATCCAGAACGGCAGCGTGACGAGGCAGCTGGGCGACCGGGCGCTGAGCTACTACGCGCGACCGTAGACGGGGATGGCGGCGCCGCTGGTGACCGCCGAGTCGTCGGAGACCAGGAAGCGCACGACTCGCGCGATCTCGGCCGGCTGAACCCACTTCGAGTAGTCGGCGTCGGGCTCCGCCGCTCGGTTCGCGGGCGTGTCGATCACGCTCGGCAGGATCGCGTTCGAGCGGATGCCCTTGGTGCGGTAGTCGGCGTCGAGGGCCTGGACGAACGCGAGCACGGCCGCCTTGGCGGTCACGTACGCGGCGGCCCCCGCGAACGGCTTCAGCGCCGGGCGAGCAGACACCGCCACGAACGAGCCGCCCCCGCGCTCGAGCATCCGCGGCATCGCGACGCGCGCGAGGTTGAAGGCCGGCGCGACGTTGAGGCGCAGCAGGCGGTCGAAGTCGTCCCACGCCATCTCGTGCACCAACGGCCCGGAGAAGAAGCCGCCGACGAGGTCTACGACGGCCTCCAGATCCTCCACCGCCGCCACGGCATCCTCCGCGCCGCCCCGGGGATCGATCAGGTCCGCGCGCACGAACGCGGCACGCTCGCCGAGGTCCGCCTCGGCGCGCTCGCGCTCCTCGTCCACGATCCAGGTGACGGTGCAGTCGTAGCCCGAGTCGAGCAGCTCGCGGACGACCGCGCGCCCCAGCGCTCCGGTGCCACCGGCCACGAGCACACCCATGCGCGGGAGCGTAAACCGTCCGAGTCCGGCCTTACCTTGGCAATCCCCATGGAGCAGACGACGCTGACCCCCTCGAGGTGCTTCGTACGCGACCTCTCCGACGGCCAGGAGGTCAACGAGGTCTTCCTCGTCCGCGCCCACAGCCGCCGGCAGAAGCGCAACGGCGAGACGTTCCTGAAGCTCCAGCTCGGCGACACCACCGGCGCCGTCGAGGCCGTGATCTGGGACGAGGTGGACGCGCTCGCGCCGATCTGCCCGACCGGCTCCGTCGTCCGCGTCCTCGCCCGCTATTCCGTGGACGAGCGCTACGGCGCCGGGCTGACGGTGAAGCGGATGCGGGTGGCCGCGGAGGACGAGTACGAGCTGGCCGACCTCACCGAGGCGCCCGCGCGGCCCTACGAGGAGATGGCGGCCGACCTCACGGCGCTCGTCGAGACGATCCAGCGGCCGCACCTGCGCACGCTGCTCGCCCGGTTGATCGACGCCTCCACGGAGACCGGTGCGGCCTACCACTCGGCCCCGGCGGCCAAGTACTACCACCAGGCCTACCGGCACGGGCTGCTCGAGCACTGCCTCTCGGTGGCGCAGGGCGTGAGCGCCCTGGCGGCGGGACCGTTCCGCGGCGGGATCGACCGCGAGCTGGCAGTGACAGGCGCGCTGCTGCACGACATCGGCAAGACCCAGGTGTACGCGTCGGTGAACGGCGCGATCGAGCTCACCGACAGCGGCAAGCTGCTGGGCGAGATCCCGCTCGGCTACTACATGGTGCGGCGCGAGATCGAGCGGATCGACGGTTTTCCGCCCGCCGAGGCAGAGGGCCTGCTGCACATCATCCTGAGTCACCACGGCAAGCTCGAGCACGGCAGCCCGGTCGTGCCCTGCACGCGCGAGGCCACGCTGGTGCACTTCGTGGACAACCTCGGCGGCAACCTAGGTAGCTTCGACCGCATCGAGCGCTCGCTCGCGGACGGCGCGAGCTGGTCTGACTTCGACCGCGGCATCTCGGCATCGGCGTTCTTCGCCACGCGCGAGCAGGCGCGTCGCGAAGAGGCAGCCTAGCGGCGTCATCCTTCAGGAGTAGGGCTCTCCCGAGGCGGCTGGCGGCGGGTACCTGGCGGGCGCTGACACATGGCGCGCTGAGCACTCGCCAGCGCACTTACGTCCGGTTAGAGTGGGGCTCCAAGCCGAGTTGCAAGGAGGCCCTCCATGCCGTTCGATCCGAAGCGCACCGCTGTCGTTCTGATCGAGTACCAGAACGACTTCACATCGGAGGGCGGTGTCCTCCACGACGCTGTCCAGGGCGTGATGGAGAGCACCGGCATGCTCGACAACACGCGCCGCCTCGTGGAGGCCGCTCGGGCCGCCGGGGCCACAATCGTGCACGCGCCGATCACGTTCGTCCCCGGTTACGGCGAGTTGTCGCAGCACCCCTACGGGATTCTCAAGGGCGTGGTCGACTCCACCGCCTTCGTGAAGGGCGAGTGGGGCTCCGAGATAGTGGACGCGCTGGCGCCGCATGAAGGCGACGTGGTGGTGGAAGGCAAGCGCGGCCTCGACACGTTCGCCACCACGAACCTCGACTTCATCCTCCGCGCGCGCGGCATCGACACCATCGCCCTGGGCGGCTTCCTGACGAACTGCTGCGTCGAGTCCACGATGCGAAGCGGTTACGAGAAGGGCTACAAGGTGATCACGCTGTCGGACTGCGTCGCCGCGACCTCGGCGGAGGAGCACGAGAACGCGATCAAGTTCGACTACCCGATGTTCTCCGAGGTGATGAGCTCCGGCGCGTTCACGGAGGAGCTGCAGGGCGCGATGGCGGCGCGCTGACATGCCCGCCGTGACAGCCGCGTCCACGGGATGGTGGATCGGGCTCGTGCTCGGCATCGTCGTCATCGCGGTGGCGGCGGCGATCGTGATCGCGATCGTGATGCTGGCGAGACGGATCGCGGCTCAGGCACGGGGCGCGGTCGAGGGCGTCGAGGTCGTCCGCGCGCAGACCGACGAGCTCGCGGGGATCGAGCGCATCAACGACTCCGGGGTGAGGATCCTGCATTCGGCGCGCGCGCTCCGAAAGGTGGCGGTCGGCAAATGACAACCCTTGCAGTGTCGAATAACGGCCTTTGGGCGATTTCACTCGGGATCGGCCTCGTCGCCGCGCTGGTGGTCGCGTTCCTCCTGATCGTTCTCGTGAGGAGCGTCGACGACATCGACAGGTCCGTGGGCGGCCTCCTGGAGGTCGCCGGGAAGGTGGCGGGCAACACGGCCCACATCCCCCAGCTCGAGGCCACCGCGCCGGTGCTGGGGCAGATCGTCGAGGAGGCCGTTGTGCAGGACCGCTATATGAGCGCGCTCACCGACGGGTACGGCGAGTCATGAGCGACACCGACCTGCTCGTGCTCCTGAGCGTCCTGCTGGCCGTCGTTGTGGTGGCCGTGCTAGCCCTGGCGCTGGTCCGCATTCGTATCCGCCTCGAGTCCACCTCGAAGAATCTGGCCACGCTGGCGGCGGCCCTCGAAAGCGTCGAGTCCGAGCACCTGCGCCCACTCGAGCCGGCGGTCCAGGCGATCAATGCCCAGTTCGAGGTCATCCTCGGCGCGATGCCGGGGATCGCAGCCAAGGCCGCCACCGTCGCCGAGAGGAGGCCGAGATGACCCTCTGGTGGATCGGGGACGTACTCCTACTAGTCGTGGTCCTCCCCGTCGTCGTGTATCTGCTGAAGGGCGTGCTCGATGCCGCCCGCAGCATCGTGCCCAGCGTCCAGCGGATCGCGGCAGCGGCAGACGCCGGCTCGAAGGACCTCGACGCCGTCCCGCTGCTCCTCACCACGCAGGCGCAGGTCAAGCAAACGGTCGAGGTGGTCGCGAACTACGGCGGCTCGCTCGACACGATCATCGACGATGAGAGCTGAGGAGTAGCGATGCCCGCAGCAGGCGTAGTCCTGATCGTCGCAGTGGTCCTGATCGTGCTCGCGCTCGTCTATTACCTCGTCTCGACGATCGTCGCGCTCAGGCAGATCACGGCCGGCCTCGACGAGGCGATCGCGGGCGTCGGGGGGATCATCGAGAAGAGCGCTCCGGTGGCCGATGTCGTCAGCGACATCAACCGGAACCTCGATGCGGGCGTGGACCTGCTCGAGGGCCTGCTCGTGAAGAAGGCCGGGCTGGAGGACGCGATGGGCCTCGTCGACGGGCTCTATCCCGGCGCCGCGGCGGAGGGCCTGCGGAACTTCCCCGACAGCGGGACCGTCAAGCCGCCGCGGATCTCCGAGGTGTACACGAAGGGAACGCTCACCCTGGCGCGGCTCGGGCGGGAGGCCCCGATCGCCGCCGCGAGTCCCAACGGCCCGGTGCTGCGAAACGTGGAGGGCGGCAGCCTCGACGCGCGCTCGCTCTACCCCGAGACGCGCCAGACGCGCCCCGAGAGGCTGCCAAGGTCGCCGATCATCGGCACGAACGCGCCCGTGCAGTACACGCCGAGCGAGCAGCGCGGTGGCACCACGCCGGACGAAGCCGAGATCCGCGAGAAGGGCCCGTGGGCCGAAACCGCTGCCGAGGGCATCGTCCCGGCCGAGCTCGGAGGGTCCGACGCGCCGCGCGAGATGCTGGCGGAGGACCCGCAGCTCGGCAGCCCCGTCCTCGGAGAGACGACTGGGTCCGAGGAGCCCGCGACCGAGCGCGGCATCGACCCGAGTGGCGGCGACGAGGCCGACGCGACCTCCGACGCGGGTCCGGAACCGCCGGAGGAAGCCGAGCCGGACCTCAAAGACGCCGCCGGCGGCCCGCGCCAGGTGGACTTGGACTCGTAGACGACAGGAGAGAGCTCCGTGCAGACCCCAGCCTCATTCGAGTACGAACGCGCCACCAGCGTCGAGGGCGCGATCGAGGCGCTCCAGCGGCGCGGCTCGGAGGCCAGGATCATCGCCGGCGGACACAGCCTGCTGCCGATGATGAAGCTCCGCCTCGCGAACCCGGAGCACCTGATCGACATCAACGACCTCGACGAGCTCTCGTTCATCCGCGAGGAAGGCAACGAGGTGCGGATCGGTGCACTCACGCGTCACGTGGAGCTCTTGAAGTCGGACCTGCTCGCGCTGCGCTTCCCCGCCTTCCGCGATGCCGAGGTGGTGATCGCCGACCCGGTCGTGCGCAACCGCGGCACGATCGGCGGGTCGCTTTGCCAGGCCGATGCCGCGGAGGACCTCTCGGCGGTCTGCTCGGCCCTCAAGGCGAGCGTGGTGATCCGGGGTGCCGGGGGCGAGCGCGTCGTGGGCCTCGACGAGTTCCACATCGGCCCCTACATGACCGCGGTCGGCGAGGGCGAGCTCCTGACGGAGGTACGGCTACCCCTGCGCGCCGGGGGCGGGAGCGCCCACGAGAAGGTCGAACGCCGCGCCGGCGACTGGGCGATCGCCGCGGCGTCCGCGGCGCTTTGGATCGAGAACGGCACGATCGCGGAAGCCGGCGTGGCGCTGAGCGCGGTGGGACCGACCACGGTGCATGTCACGCGCGCAGAGGAGCTCCTGCGCGGCAAGGCGCCATCGGATGAGCTGTTCGCAGAGGCGGGCGGGGTCGCGTCCGAGGACTGCACACCGTTCCCGGACGGCCGCGGACCGGTCGACTACAAGCGCCACCTAGCGGGCGTGCTCACGAAACGCGCACTGCGCCGCGCCGCGGCTCGCGCCCGGCACCAGGAGGCCTGATCCATGCAAGTCACGGTTTCGATCAACGGCGAGGCGGTCTCGCGCGACATCGAGCCTCGTCAGCTGCTCGTCCACTTCATCCGAGACACGCCGGGGCTCACCGGCACTCACTGGGGCTGCGACACCTCCAACTGCGGGGCCTGCGTCGTGTTGATGGACGGGCAGCCGATCAAGTCGTGCACGACCCTCGCGGTGATGTGCGAGGGCCACGAGATCCGGACCGTCGAGTCGCTCGAGGTGGACGGCGCGCTCGACCCCGTCCAGCAGGGGTTCCACGAGATGCACGCGCTCCAGTGTGGGTTCTGCACCCCGGGGATGCTGATGACGAGCCGCGCGCTGCTGGATGAGAACCCGAATCCGACCGAGGATGAGATCCGGACGGCTATCTCCGGCGGCATCTGCCGCTGCACGGGCTACAAGAACATCGTCGCCGCCGTTCAGTGGGCGGCGCAACACGAGGCCGCTACGAGGCAGGAGGTCTAACCATGGCGACCGTCGAGAACCTGCCCAGCGCTGTCCAGGAACGGCCGATCGGCTTCGGGCGCCTCAAGCGCAAGGAGGACGAACGGTTCATCCGCGGCAAGGGCAACTACCTGGACGACATCAGGCTCCCGGGGATGGTCCACGGGGCCATGCTGCGGAGCCCCTACGCGCACGCGCGCATCGTCTCGATCGACACCAGCAAGGCGCTCGCCCTCCCGGGCGTGGCCGCGGTTGTCACGGCCAAGGACCTTGAGACGCTCGGCCTGGCGTGGATGCCGACGATCTCGTACGACACCCAGGCGGTGCTCGCGGGCGACAAGGTCCGCTTCCAGGGCCAGGAGGTCGCGTTCGTGATCGCGACCGACGAATACACCGCGCGCGACGCGCTCCCGCTGATCGAGGTGGAGTACGAGCCGCTGCCGGCGATCGTGAACGCGCGCAAGGCGCTCGATCCCGACGCTCCCCTTATCCGTGACGACAAGGTCGGCCAGACCGACAACCTCGCCAGCCCCACCTGGGAGGCCGGCGACGAGGACGCGACCGACCGCGCGTTCGCCGAGGCCGACACGATCGTGACGCGGGACATCCTCTACCCGCGCTGCCATCCCGCGCCGCTCGAGACGTGCGGGATGATCGCCGACTTCAACCCGGAGACGGGCCAGCTCGACATCTACAACGGCAACCAGGCGCCGCACGCGCACCGCACTGTGTACGCGCAGGTGGCCGGCCTAGCCGAGCACATGATCCGGATCAGGACCGGCGACATCGGCGGCGGCTTCGGCAACAAGGTCCCTGTGTATCCCGGCTACGTGTGCGCCATCGCCGGGTCGATCGTGGCGGGCGTGCCGGTCAAGTGGATCGAGGACCGCTCGGAGAACCTGATGTCGACCGGCTTCGCACGCGACTACGTCATGCACGCGGAGATGTGCTCGAAGGACGGCAGGATCACCGGCCTGCGCGTGGACGCCATCGCCGACCACGGCGCGTTCGACAGCACGGCGCAGCCGACGAAGTTCCCGGCCGGCTTCTTCCACATCGTGTGCGGCTCCTACGACCTCCAGGCCTCGCATGTGAAGGTGAAGGCCGTCTACACGAACAAGGCGCCGGGCGGCGTGGCGTACCGCTGCTCGTTCCGCATCACCGAGGCCGTGTACCTCGTCGAGCGCATGGTGGACGCGCTGGCGCGCGAGATGGGGGCAGACCCGATCGAGCTGCGGATGCAGAGCTTCATCGCGCCCGAGCAGTTCCCCTACGAGACGACGACGGGCTGGACCTACGACTCCGGCAACTACGCGCAGACCATGCGTGTGGCGATGGACATCGCCGGCTACGAGGACCTGCGGCGTGAACAGGCGGAGAAGCGGGCCCGCGGCGAGCTGATGGGAATCGGCGTCAGCTTCTTCACGGAGGGGGTCGGCGCCGGCCCGCGCAAGCACATGGACATCCTCGGGCTGGCGATGAACGACGGAGCCGACCTGCGCGTGCACCCATCCGGCAAGGCGGTGGTGAGCATCAGCGCGCAGACGCAGGGGCAGGGCCACGAGACGACGTTCGCGCAGATCGTCGCGGAGGAGCTCGGGATCCCCCCGGAGAACGTGCAGGTGCGACACGGCGACACGGACAGGTCCCCGTACGGACTCGGCACCTACGGCAGCCGATCGACGCCCGTCTCGGGAGCGGCGGTGGCGGTCGTGGCGCGCAAGGTGCGCGACAAGGCGCGCCTGATCGCGGCGACGATGCTCGAGACGAGGCCCGAGGACCTCGCCTGGGAGAAGGGCCGCTGGCACGTGAAGGGCGACCCCGAGCAGGGCGCGCTTATCGAGGACATCGCGGTCCGCGCCTACAGCGGCGAGAGCCTGCCCGAGGGGATGGAGGGCGGCCTCGACGCGCAGGTGATCTACGACCCGCCCAACCTCACGTATCCCTACGGGGCATACATCGCGGTCGTCGACATCGACCCCGAGACCGCCGAGGTCAAGGTGAGACGGTTCATCGCGGTCGACGACTGCGGGGTGCGCATCAACCCGATGGTCGTCGACGGTCAGATCCACGGCGGGCTCGCCGAGGGCATCGGGATCGCGCTGATGGAGGTGATCAGCTTCGACGAGGAGGGCAACTGCCTGAACGGCTCGTTCATGGACTACCTGATCCCGACCGCGCTCGAGTGCCCGGACTTCGAGCTCGGCGAGACGGTCACGCCCTGTCCGCACCATCCGCTCGGTGCGAAGGGGGTGGGCGAGTCCCCGAACGTGGGCTCTCCCCCGGCTATCGTCAATGCGGTGATCGACGCGCTCCATGAGTCGCACGGGGTCACTCACATCGACATGCCCTGCACGCCGGCGCGGGTCTGGGCCGCTATGCAGGGGCGTCCGGAGCCGCCGCAGTGATCGGAGACAAGCTCGCGCAAAGAGCCCAAGAGCTGACGGCTGAGCGCTCGCCGTTCGTGGTCGCCACGGTCGTGCGCGTCGAGCGGCCGGCGAGCGTCCAGCCCGGCAACGTCGGACTGGTGCAGGGGGACGGGACCATCGACGGGTTCATCGGCGGTCACTGTGCGCAGCACAGCGTCCGCGCCCACGCGCTCGAGGTGATCCAGAGCGGCACTCCGCTCCTGCTGCGGGTCGTCCCCGACGGCCCCGACGAGATCATCCGCGAGGAGGGCGCCGTCACGGTCAGGAACCATTGCCTGTCCGGCGGGGCTCTCGAGATATTCCTCGAGCCCGTCCTGCCGGCTCCCCGTGTGCTCGTTGCCGGCGACTCGCCGATCGTCGCCGCGCTGCGCGCGCTGGGCGCGGACGTCGGTCTTGAGATCGTCGCGGCGCACGACATCAAGGACGGGGTGCTCGAGCCGAGCGCCGACGACCTCGCGGTCGTGGTCGCGGCCCATGGCGGTGACGAGGTGGCCACGCTGCGCGCGGGGCTCGAGACGGGCGTCCGCTACGTGGGCCTCGTCGCGAGCCGAAAGAGGGGCGCCGCGGTGATCGAGGAGCTTCGCGCCGAGGGCGTCGCGGACGAGCTCGTCGAGCGGCTGGAGACGCCCGCCGGCCTCGCCATCGGCGCACGAACGCCCGCCGAGGTCGCCCTGTCGATCATCGCCCGCATCGTCGAGGTGCGCCGAGCCGGCCAGCAGTCCGAGGAGCGGAGTGAGCGCGCACGACGCGACCGGTGATCCGGCGGGTGAGATCCGCCACCTCGTCCCGGATGTAGAGACACTCGCTCAGCGGCTCGCGAGCGTCGACTATCTCGTCGACGAGGGTCTCGCCACGTCGATGTACCTGAGCCTCCGCCTGCCTCAGCCGTTGCTGCTCGAGGGAGAGGCGGGCGTGGGGAAGACCGAGGCCGGCAAGTCTCTGGCGGCGGTGCTCGACACGCCCCTGATCCGACTCCAGTGCTACGACGGCATCGACGCGGCCGAAGCGCTGTACGAGTGGAACTACCCACGCCAGCTTCTGAGCATCCGGCTCGCCGACGCGAGCGGCACGAAGCTCTCGGAGGAGGACCTCTTCGGTCCCGACTATCTGATTCGCCGCCCGCTGCTGCGCGCGCTCGAGCACCCCGGTCCGCGGCCGGCCGTCCTGCTGATCGACGAGATCGACCGCGCGGACGACGACTTCGAGGCGTTCCTGCTCGAGCTGCTCGCCGACGCTGCGGTCACGATTCCCGAGATCGGCACCGTCCGGGCGACGCATCCGCCGGTCATCGTGCTGACGTCGAACCGCACGCGGGACCTCCACGACGCGGTGAAGCGCCGCTGCCTCTACCACTGGATCGACTATCCAACCCCGGAGCGCGAGGTCGAGATCGTGCGGCGCCGGGTCAAGGGCGCGTCGGAGCTCCTGGCCGTCCAGGTGGCGGCCGCGGTGGCTCGCATTCGCGACAGCGACGTTCAGAAGCCGCCCGGCGTGGCCGAGGCGATCGACTGGGTCGCAGCGCTCGAGCTGCTCGGTGTCGAGCAGCTCGACGAAGCGGCCGTCGCGCGGACGCTGGGCTCGGTGCTGAAGTACAGCGAGGACCAGGAGGTGGTCCGCGCTGCCGGGCTGGAGCAGCTCGTGGCGCGATGACCGCTCCCCCGTTCACCGTCGAGACGATCCACCTGGACCTTCCGGCGCTCGCCGGCGCGTTCAGCCGCCGGCTGCGCGAGGCCGGCGTTCCCATCACCGCCGAGCGCGGCGCGCGCTTCGCGCAGGCGCTCGCCCTGGTGAGGCCCGTCTCGCGCCGGCGGCTCTACTGGACCGCCCGGGCGGTCCTGGTCTCGGACTCGGCCGAGGTGAAGGCGTTCGATGCGGTCTTCTCGTCGGTGTTCGGCACTCGCGAGCCGGCCGCCGAGTTCGAGCCCGAGGACGTGGAAACGGCCCCGGCGACGGAGCCGAGCGCCGCCTCGCAGAGCCACGCAGAGGCGGGCGTGGCCACGGGCGGGCTCTCGACGGGTCCCCCGGGCTCGGGCGAGGACGACGAGCTGCGAGATGTGGCCGTGCCGATGGCGGCCAGCGACGAGGAAGTGCTGCGCAACAAGCGCTTCGACGCTCTCGCCCCGGGCGAGCTCGCGCAGCTCTACGGACTGATGGCACGCCTCGAGGTCGCGACACCGAGGCGGCGCACGCGCCGCTCGGAGCGCGATCGCCGTGGCGAGCGCATGGACATGCGCCGGACGCTTCGCGGGAGCATGCGGACCGCCGGCGACCCGATTCGCCTGGCGCGGCGGCGCAGGCGTGTCGTTCCCCGTCGGGTCGTCATGCTCTGCGACATATCGGGCTCGATGGAGCCCTACGCACGCGCCTACCTCCAGTTCCTCACCTGCGCGGCGGGCAGCGCGCCGAACGCCGAGGCATTCGTCTTCGCCACTCGCCTGACCCGCCTGACGCGCGCACTGCGCTCACGGAGTCCGGAGCGCGCGATCCAGCGCGCCGCGGCCGCCGCTCCAGACTGGTCGAGCGGGACCCGGATCGGCGACGCCCTCAAGGCGTTCAACGACCGCCACGGCCGGCGGGGGATGGCGCGCGGCGCTCTGGTCGTGATCCTCTCCGACGGCTGGGAGCGCGGCGACCCCGCTCTCGTGGCACGCGAGATGGAGCGGCTCTCGCGCCTGGCGTACAGGATCGTGTGGGTGAACCCACGCGTGGGGGCAGGCGGGTTCGCGCCGCGGGCGGGCGGCATGGCGGCGGCACTGCCGCATTGCGACGCGCTCGTGAGCGGCCACAGCCTCGATGCTCTGGACGAGGTGGTGCAGGCGATCGCAGCCGAGCGCGGGCAACCGGTCGCCCTCGGGCCCGCGCCCGAGCCGGAGGAGGAGACGTGGGCGAGCGCGACCCCGGTCCAGGGCAGCTCGGTGGCGATGCCGAGCGGCTACGGACCGAGCAGAGGGAACACCACGCCCGGCTGGGGGCCCGATGGAAGAGACTGAGACGCAGGGGAAGACGTGCATCTACCCGGGCTGTGAGCGCCCGGCGGTGCCACCGCATCCGCTCGGCGGGCCGCAGCCGAGCTTCTGCGAACTGGAGGAGCACAACGCGCTGACGGCCCACCAGGAGCGCCAGCGCCTGGAGCGAGAGGGTTCATCTCATGGCTGACGAGGCATATCGGGCGGTCTTCCTGCGCGTGCATCCGACCGGAAAGATGGTCCTGAGCCTGACCACTGAGTCCGACGGCAACGAGGGTCGGTACGCGGAGCTCGTGGCGCGGGAGCTCGGCGTTCCCGCACTCGACGTGAAGGTGGTGCCGGCCGACACCGACCGCTTCGGGGAGGGTCACGGCTTCAACACGAGCCCGTCGACAGGGACCGAGGCCGCCATCACGAGCGCCACCGGGAAGATTCGCGACAAGGCGCAGCTGCTCGCGGGCGCCGCGCTCGGCGCCCCGGCTGACAGCCTCACGTGGCAGGACGGCGCCTTCGCGGCCCAGGACGATGGCGCCCAACCACAGACGATCGCCGACCTCGCCCTGTACGCCCACGGTTCGGGCGCCCTGCCGCCCGGAGTGGAGGGCGGGCTCGACGCGCAGACC
>DASUQG010000217.1:0-3163 GCA_036280695.1 Thermoleophilaceae bacterium | reverse complement strand
GAACTGCGGGCCGGAGGTCCGCAGGGGGTATTACTTACGGTCTGTGATCAGGCTTGCGACCGAGGACGACGCCGTCGACGTCGCTCGGCTGATGATCGGCTTCCGCAACTGGTGGCAGCGCGACGAGCCCGACGACGCCAGCTTCGAGGCCGGCGTGAGGCGCCTGCTCTCGGACCCGAACACGGAGTTCCTGCTCGGCGGCGACCCCGCGGCCGGCGTCTGCCAGCTGCGCTACCGCTTCGCCGTGTGGACCGGCAGCGAGGACTGCTGGCTAGAGGACGTGTTCGTGGAGGAGCCGGCGCGCGGCAGCGGCCTTGGGCGGTCGCTCGTGGAGGCCGCGCTCGAGCGAGCGCGCGAGCGCGGCTGCGCGCGCGTCGAGCTCGACGTGAACGCGGCCAACCCGGCGGCGCTGGCCCTCTACGAGTCGCTCGGCTTCGAGAGCTGGTCCGACCCTCCGGGGGGCCGGAACCTGCTCATGCGGCGGCGTCTTTGACCTCGTCGACCTCGTCACCCACAGCGATGCGGCCGGACCGTACGATGTCGGCCCGCAGACCGGCGCGGTGCACCATCCCCTTGAGGACGCCGTCGTAGGTGAGCTTCTCGATGTGGTTGCACGGCTCGCACCACTCGGCTCCCACGGCCTCCACCTCGCCGACGCGGAAGCGCTTGCCGAGCAGGTCGTTCAGCCGGACTCCGCGGGTCAGCACCTGGCGCCGGATCTCGGCGTGCGACAGCTCGATCCCGGTGTCGTCGTGGAACGCCTCGAGCGCCTCGGCCTCCACCAGCGTGATGTCGCCGCGGCCGAAGTAGCGATCGCCGGGAAGCCCCTCGTCGGTCACGTCGATGCTCTCGACCGGTTCGGGCAGCTTCTCGTGCTCGGGGGAGATTCGGATCGCCTCTACGAGTCCAGCCATGGCGACCAGAGTACCCTGCCTCGCTCTATGCGCATCCTCGAAGAGGTCGTGGAACGCTATTTGCGCGACCTCCGCCCCGAGCGCTCGGAGCTGACGCGCGAGATGGAGGAGGTCGCGGTGCGCGACTCCGTCCCGATCGTCCACTGGGAGACGGGCCGCCTGCTCGCCGTGCTCTGCCGGGTGCTCGACCCCGTCGTGCTCGAGGTCGGCACGGCGATCGGCTACTCCACATTGCACATGGCCGAGCAGGTCGAGCGCGGCCGCGTGGTCACGCTCGAGCGCGACCCCGAGCGTGCGGCGCAGGCCCGCGCCTACCTCGAGCGCGGCGGCGTGGCCGGCCGTGTGGAGATCGTGGAGGGCGACGCGCTCGAGACGCTGCCGGCCCTCGAGGGCCCGTTCGACCTGCTGTTCGTGGACGCCAGCAAGGGCGAGTACGCGCGCTACATCGAGCTGGCGGAGCCCAAGCTCTCCGAGCGCGCGCTGATGGTCGTGGACAACCTCCTGATGAGCGGGGAGGTCGCGCTGCCCGAGGACGCCGAGACCCGGTGGAACCCGGACTCGCTGGCCTCCGCGCGCCGGCTCAACGTCGACTTGGTGAACTCAGAGCGCTGGCTGGCGTGCGTGCTTCCCGTCGGGGACGGGATCGGCGTGGCCGCCAGGCGCTAGCCGATCACCGGCAGGCTGCGCTCGGCGTCGAGGTCGTCGAGCGCCTTCTGCATCTTGCCTGTGACGAGCGCGTAGGCCTCTTCGAGGTCCGGCTTCGCCCCGAGCCGCTCCTTCAGGTCGATCTTCGGGAGCGTCCGGATCGTGATCTTCGCCGGCAGCGGGATGCGGCCGGGCAGGTCGAGCACGGTCACGCCGAACGGCGGACCCACCTGCGCGGGGAGCACCTTGAGGCGAAGCAGGGTGTCGAGCCGCAGCAGCCGCGCGAAGCGGCGGCCGCGTCCCAGGAAGAGCGCGGTCTCCTGCCCGCCGATCGCCACGACGGGCACGATCGGCACATCGTGCTCGATCGCGAGCTTCACGAAGCCCGTGCGGCCGGCGAAGTCGATGTCGGCGGACTCCCAGCTCGGGCGGTAGGTCTCGTGGTCGCCCCCCGGATAGACGAGCAGCGCTGCATCGCGCTCGAGCGCGCGCCCCATGTTCTCCGGCGAGGCCGGCACGGTGCCGAAGCGCGACAGCGACGCCCGCACGCCGGGAAGCTGGAACACCAGGTCGTGCGCCAGCTGGTGGAAGCGCCGCAGCGGCCCGAAATGGTCGTAGAAGGCCTGGGCGAAGACGAACGTGTCCGAGATCAGCGTGCCACCGGAGTGGTTGCCCACCAGCAGCACGGGGCCCTCCTCCGGGATGTTGGCGAGGCCGCGCACCTCGGCGCGGTGGTAGACGTCCGAGAACAGGCGCAGCGTCGGGAGCGTGGTGCGGATGTAATGCGGGTCCCAGGTGTCGAGCCAGTCGTCGGGCCCTTGCCCGTTGCCGCCCAGCGGATTGAGCGTTCCCGCCAGGTCGCTTACGACCGCTGCGTTCATGCGCGCCCAGCCCGCTCCCGCGCTCAGCAGCTTGTCGAGGGTCCCGTTTTGCGCCATCCAAGGGCTATACCCGCCTCGGGCGCGCAATGATCCGGTTCATGCGGATCCTCCTGATCGCCTTTGCAATCGGCCAGCTGGCGCTCGGCCTCGCCCTGTGGCTGGCGCCGGGCTTCTTCTACGACGAGATCGGGCCCTACGGCCCGCGAAACGACCACTACATGGCGGATCTCGCCACGTTCTACCTCGCGCTGGGCGCAGTGGCGCTCGTGGCGGTGGGGCGGGCAAGCTGGCGCGTACCGGTGCTCGCCTTCGCGCTGATCCAGTACGCGCTGCACTCGCTCAACCACCTCATCGACATCGGGGAGTCCGACCCGTCCTGGCTCGGTCCGGCGAACTTCGTCTCGCTCGTGCTCACGACGCTCCTGCTCGCCTGGCTGCTGCGGCGAGAGAGCGAGGTGCCCCGATGAGGGTGTTCGTGGCCGGCGCCAGCGGCGCGGTGGGCCGCCCGCTGGTGCCGAAGCTGATGGCCGCCGGCCACGAGGTCACCGGCATGACTCGTTCCGAGTCGAGGGCTGGGGCCGTGCGCCAGGCTGGGGCGCGCGCGGCGGTCGTCGACGTATTCGATGCCGACGTGTTGCGGGCCGCCGTCGAGGAGGCACGCCCCGAGGTGATCGTGCACGAGCTCACGGCCCTGCCGGACCGGATCGACTACCGCAAGGAGGA
>DASUQG010000216.1:0-4096 GCA_036280695.1 Thermoleophilaceae bacterium | reverse complement strand
ACCGCCGCGCTCGACGAGATCTGGCGGAGGATCAAGCGCCTCAACCGGTACGTGCAGGACGAGGAGCCCTGGAAGCTGGCAAAGGACCCTGCCGAAGCGGAGCGGGTCGACCAGGTGCTGTACACACTCGCCGAGGGCCTTCGCGTGGTGTCGGTGCTGCTGCACGCCTTCATGCCTGGCAAGAGCGAGCAGCTGCTAGCCGCGCTCGGCCGCGAGGACCTCGCGCTCGAGGATGCCAGGCTCGGCGCCGTGCCCGGCGGTGCGACGGTCGGCGAGCTCGGCCAGCTCTTCCCCAGGGTCGAGGCCGAGGCGCCGGCCGCCTGAGCGACCAGCCGTGATCGACACCCACTGCCACCTGGACGCGTGCGAGCCGCCCGTGGCCGAGCTCGTCGGCCGGGCACGCGCGGCGGGTGTCACTCGCATGGCCACCGTCGGGATGAACGGCGCGTCGATCGAGCACGCGCTGACCGCGGCGGACGACCACGACGAGGTGATCGCGATCGTGGGACGTCACCCGCACGAGACCGCGGGCTTCGACGAGCTCGCGCTCGAGGAGATCGAACGCGCCGCGGCTCATCCGCGCGCCAGGGCGATCGGCGAGACCGGGCTCGACTACTACCGCGACCGTGCTCCCCGCGACGACCAGCGCCGCGCCTTCGAGGCCCAGCTCGAGCTGGCGGCGCGCGTGCAGCTTCCGGTGGTCATACACACGCGAGCTGCGGAGGACGACACCTTCGACCTGCTGCGCGAGCACGATGCGTCCCTCCCCGCGGTGATCCTGCACTGCTTCTCCGCCCCCGACCGGATCGAGGAGTGTGTGGAGCAGGGCTACCTGTGCTCGTTCGCCGGCAACGTGACCTACCCGAAGGCCACCGACCTCCAGGAGGCGGCGCGCGCCCTGCCGGCCGAGCTGCTGCTGGTGGAGACCGACTCGCCATACCTCTCGCCACAGCCGCTGCGCGGCAAGCCGAACGAGCCTGCCAATGTCGTCCACACCGCGCGCTTCGTGGCCGAGCTGCGCGGGGTCGAGTACGAGGAGCTCGAGCGAACCGTCGACGCGAACGCCGTGCGCGTGCTGGGGCCGTGAGCGGCGCGCGCAAGCGAGGCGGCGAGCCGCGCGAGCGAGGCGGCGAGCCGCGCCAGGCCAGCGGCGCGCCGCGCCAGGCCAGCCTGCGCCGCCTGCGCGCCTTCGGCATCCGCCCCAACCGCGAGCTCGGCCAGAACTTCCTGATCGACGACAACATCCTGCGCGTGATCGGCAGCGCCGCTGAGCTCGATGCCGAGGACGTGGTGCTCGAGGTCGGCGGCGGTCTCGGGGTGCTGTCGGAGTTCCTCGCACCCCGCGTGGCGCATCTGCACGTGGTGGAGGTGGACCGGTCGCTCGAGCCGCCGCTGCGCGAAGCGCTGGAGCAGTTCGACAACGCAACCCTTCACCTGGCGGACGCGGTCAAGCTCGACTTCGCCACATTGGAGCCAAGCCCGAGCAAGGTTGTTGCAAACCTGCCCTACGGCGTGGCGGCGACCGTGCTGCTCAAGTCGATCGGGGAGCTGCCGGACGCGACGCTCTGGGTGGCCATGGTTCAGCGCGAGGTCGCCGAACGGCTTGCCGCGGCACCGGGTGGGAAGAGCTACGGCGGAACGTCGGTGCTCGCTCAGCTCGCCTGCGACGTGCGCGTCCTCCGCAGGGTGCCGCGCAGCGTGTTCCACCCCGAGCCCAACGTGGACTCCGCGCTGGTTGTGCTCCGCCGCCGCGCGGAAGCGCCGCCCGAGGAGCTGGTCGCCCTCGTGCACGCCGGCTTCGCGCACCGACGCAAGGCGCTCGCCGGCTCGCTCGTGCTCACGCCCGGCGCTCCCGACGACATCCGCGACGCCACCCGGGCGGCCCTGGAACGGCTGGGCCACCAGGCCGATGCGCGCGCGGAGCGACTGCCCGCGGAGGACTGGCCCCGGCTGGCCGACGCCATCGGCCGCGAGCGTCTCGCGGGGCTGCGCCCCCGTGCGTAGCCTCCCGCGGGTGCTGCACGAGCGCGCCTACGCGAAGCTCAACCTCGTCCTGCACGTCGGACGCCCGCGCGAGGACGGCCTGCACCCGATCTGCTCGCTGATGGCCTCGATCGACCTCGCGGACGAGGTGACCGCGATCCCGCGCGAGGAGGGCGCGGACACGATGGAATCACCCGGCGTGCCCGGCGTGAACCTCGCGACCCGGGCGCTCGCGGCGTTCCGCTCCCGCGCGGGTGTGGAACTGCCGCCGCTCGAGCTGCGGATCGACAAGCGCATCCCGGTGGCCGCCGGTCTGGGCGGGGGTAGCGCGGATGCCGCCGCGGTTCTGCGCATGGCCAACGCGCTCACCGGCCGGCCGCTCGCCCACGACGAGCTGCTCAGCCTCGCGGCCGAGCTCGGCTCGGACGTGCCGAGCCAGGTCGACCCGCGGCATGCGTTCGTGCACGGCGTCGGCGAGCGAGTGGAGGCGCTCGCCCTCCCGCGACTCCCCGTCGTCCTGATCCCTGACGCGGACGGCCTCTCCACCGCCGCCGTGTATGCCGAGCTGGACCGGCTGGGCGGCTGGCGCGCCGAGCTCGACCCGAGCCCAGTCCGGCGGCTGGCGGGCGCAGACGCGGCCGCACTCGCCGCCGCGCTCGATAACGACCTCCAACCGGCCGCGCTCTCCCTCCGCCCCGAGCTCGCGGAGCGCCTCGAGAAGCTGCGCGCCGCCGGCGCGCTGGGCGCCGCCCTGAGCGGCTCGGGGCCCACCTGCTTCGGACTCTTCACGGACAGGCCTGCCGCGGAGGAGGCCGCCGCCTCGATCCCGGGCGCGCTCGTGACCGAGCTGCGCTGACGTACGCTGCCGCTCCATGTCCGCCCGCGAGATGATCGCCGCAGTGGCCGCGGTGCTGGTGGTGGGGTACGTCGTCTGGCGCTGGCGCAGGCTGAGCCTCGAGCGCAGGGCGCTGGGAGTGGTGATCGCGCTCGCCCTGGGCGTCTATGCGAGCGGCGTCCTCTCCGAGCTCCCGGACCCGAAGAAGCTGATCGAGGACATCGCGCAGGCGCTTGGGCCGTGGACGTACGCGCTCGTCGCCGCGGCCGCTTTCCTCGAGACCGGAGCGTTCGTCGGGCTCGTCGCGCCGGGCGAGACGATCGTGATTGCCGGAGGCGTGATCGCTGGACAGGGCGAGATCCAGCTGCTCCCGCTGATCGGGCTGGTCTGGGTCTGCGCCGTGCTCGGCGACACCACCAGCTTCTACATCGGCCGCCGGCTCGGACGCCGCTTCCTCGAGCGCCACGGGCCGCGCTTCAAGATCACGGAGGAGCGCCTCGAGCAGGTCGAGTCCTACTTCGACCGCCACGGCGGCAAGACGATCTTGATCGGCCGCTTTATCGGCCTGGTGCGGGCGCTCGCCCCGTTCATCGCCGGCTCGTCGGGGCTGCCCTACGGGCGATTCATCCCGTACAGCATCGTCGGCTGCGGCCTCTGGTCAACGATCTTCTGCACGATCGGCTACATCTTCTGGCGGTCGTTCGACAAGGTGGCGCACCTGGTCGGGCAGGCGGTCTTCGGCTTCGGCGTGACGGTGGCCGTGATCGTGGGCGTGGTGGTTGCCTACCGGCGGCGGCAGGAGATCGCGGACTGGTTCGTCGCACACGAACGGCACCCGCTGGTGCGCCCGCTGCTGGCGGCCGGCCGGCCGCTGCATCGGCGCGTGGTCCGGCCGGTGACGCAGGTCGCGATGCCGTACGTGCGCTTCCTCTTCGACCGGATCTCGCCCGGCTCGCTCGGGCTCGAGCTCACGACCCTGATGGCGATCGCCGGTGTGGGGATCTTCGTCTTCGTCGTCTACCTCAACGAGCTCGCCCACGATCCCGGGCCGACCCCCTTCGACACCGAGCTGCTCGACCTCGGCGACCGCATCCGCAACGACATGCTCGTGGACGTGGCGAAGGTGGTCACCACGCTGGGCGCGTTCCCGACGGTTGCCGTGCTGGTGGCCGCGACCGCGCTGGTGCTGGTGGTGCGCAAGCGCTACGCCGACGCGCTCGTGCTGGTGGTCGGCCTCGCGCTCGTGTACGTGGCGGTGAACGTGACCAAGGAGGCCCT
>DASUQG010000215.1:0-5137 GCA_036280695.1 Thermoleophilaceae bacterium | reverse complement strand
TCGGCGTACAGGTCGTCGTCGGCCACGAGAGGCAGGCCGTGGCGCTCCGCCACCAGGTCGACGCGCTGCTCCTCGCGCGTGAAGCCGTCGGGCTCGGAGGCCACGACCGCCGCAACGTCCACGCCCTGCTCCACGAGCCAGTCGAGCGCACGTGCCGCCGAGCGCTTGCACTTCCCCATGAAGATCGCCCTCACGCGAGCACCCGCTCGTAGACGGCGGTGGTCTGCTCCGCGATGCGGTCCCACGAGTAGGGACCCGAGGCCGCCGCGGCGGCCGCCTGCTCGAGCCGCCGCCGCTCCTCGGGGTCGGCGAGCAGGCCGCCGATGGCCGCGGCCAGCGCGTCGGGGTCGCCCGGCGGGACGAGCACCCCCGCACCCTGCTCGGCCACGAGCTCGCGGAAGCCGCCCACGTCGCTCATCACCATGGCCTTGCCGAACGCGAGGCCCGCGAACAGCACGCCGGACACGTCGACGTTGCGGTGCGGCAGGGCCACGACATCCGCGCGCCTGAAGAAGGCGGGCAGCTCGGCGTCGCTCACGTAGCGCTCCACGAAGCGCACCCTGCCAGGTGGAGCGAGACGCCGCAGCCGCTCCATCGACACGCCGAGCGGCCGCCCCACCACCCACAGCTCGGCGTCCTCCACCTGCTGCATGGCCTCCACGAGCACGTCGACGCCCTTGTAGGGCCGCACGACCCCGAAATAGAGCACCACCGGGCGCTCGACCTGGGCGAGCTCCGCCGGCAGCGGGCGCTCGTCCGCCTGCCGCGTGAGGTACTCGAACGCGCCGTGGGGAATCACGTGCACGTTGTCCCGGTCGCCGAGCAGCTCCGCGCCGTGCCTCGTGTGCACGATCACGGCGTCCATCCTGCTCGCGAGCTGAAGGTCCACGGCCTCGCGGCGGATCACGTTGTGCATCGTGAGCACGCGCGGCCGCGCGGCGGGCAGCAGGTGCCTGTCGATCCGCTCGATCGGGAGCCACTGGAAGTGGCGCACGTCCGCGGCGGCCGCCCGGCGGCGGTAGCGCAGCATGTCGGGCACGTGCTCGGCCAGCTTCACGGCCCGGCGCCGGCGGGGCGCGCCGGCGCCTAGGCGCGTGGCGAGCCTGTAGAAGGACTCGCTCACGCTGTAGCCGGCCGGCACCGGCGGCGGCCCGTGCACGAAGCGGGACGTGACCAGTTCCACCTCCAGGCCGCGCCGCGTCAGCGCCGCCGCAAGGGCATGGTCGTAGGGCATCACGTCCCCGGACGGGTCGATCAGGTGCACGCGCACGCAGGCATTCTCTAGGGTCCGGCTCTCGATGAGCCGGTTCCGCTTCCGATGACCCGTCCCCTGGTCCGGGCGGTGTTCGCGGTCCTGGTGGTCGCGACCGTCGCCGCCTTCTTCGCGACGCAGCAGCTGAAGGGCGAGTTCCCGCTCGTGATCCGCTTCGCCACGAAGCCGGCCCACTTCTCGCCGAACGGGGACGACTACCGCGACACGACCCGCGTGGGCTTCGACCTCTCGGAGCCGGCCAGCGTGAGCTTCATGGTCGTGGACTCCGAGGGCAACGAGGTCCGCCGGCTCGTCAGCGACCGTCGCCTGGCCGGCGACGCGAAGCATCGCTTCACGTGGGACGGGCGCGACGACGACGGCAAGCTCGTGGCCGACGGGACCTACCGGATGCGCGTCGTCCGCCGCGACGAAAGCCGCGTGATCGACTCGGTCAAGGAGATCTCGGTGGACCGCAAGCCGCCTCGGGTCACCCTGCTGTCCGCCGCGCCGTCGGTGGTGGCCACCGGCCTACCGGGCGAGACGCCCTCGGTGCGGCTCCGCTACCGCGGACCGAAGAACAGGGCACCGGTCTTTCGCGTCTTCCGAACGGACGACGGGAAGCCGCACATCGTGCGCCGCTTCCGGGGCGGCCCCAACAGGGCGGCGGTCTGGGACGGCCAGGTGAGCAGCGGCCCGCAGCGGACCGAGCCGGCGCCGGAGGGCGACTACGCGTTCACGGTCGCGGTGCGCGACCGCGCCGGCAACTCGACCGAGGCGCCGCAGCCGGTGCCCTCGGCCGCCGTCGCGCGGGCGGGCACCGGCGTCTCGGTGCGGAGGTTCACCCTGCGCGGCCCGCTGTCCGCGGTCACGGCGGGCGCGTACGCGCACCTGGAGGTTGGGCCGGTGGACCGCAGCTTCGACTGGGTCGTTTCCCGTCTCGGCGATCCCAAGGCCGTGCTCCACGGCGGGCGTGTGGGCGGACGCTTCCGCATCCGGATCCCGAGCAAGACGAGGACCGGCGTCTACCTCGTCCGCGTGCGGGCGGGGAGGCAGCGGGCGAGGTGGCCGCTCGCCGTGGCCGGCCTGCCGCCCAGGCGGGCTCGAGGTGAGGCGCGCCCGCTCGTCGTGCTGCCAGCGCTCACCTGGCAGGGGCTGAATCGCGTGGACGACGACGCCGACGGCTTCGACGACCGCCTTCCGTTCGCGCGCGCGGTGCGGCTCGACCGCCCGTTCGCGGGCGGCAGCCTCCCGCGGCGCTTCGACGCGGAGGTGTCTCCGCTCCTGCGCTGGCTCGACCGCGAGGGGCTCGCATACGACCTCACCACGGACCTCGCCCTCGCCCGCCGCGAGGGGCCCGCGCTCGGGAACGCTCCCGGGGTGGCCTTCGCCGGAAGCGAGCTATGGGTGCCGGAGCAGCTGATGGAGCGCCTGCGCGACTACGTGGCCGACGGCGGGCGCGTGGCCGTCTTCGGTGCGGACTCGTTCAGGCGCACGATCCAGCTGAGCGGCGGCAGCGCTCGCAACCCGTCCAGGCGGCGGCGCGCGAATGCGTTCGGCGAGCAGACCGAGCTGCTGCACACCAGCCCCGCGCCGCTGACCGTCTTCGAGGACGGCCTGGGCATGTTCGAGGGGATGTCGAGCTTCGTCGGCGAGTTCACGGTCTTCGAAGCCTCCCGCGGCCTACCGCGCTCCTCGCGCCGGATCACGGCGGCGGGACGCGACCCCGGCCAGCCGGCCTTCCTCGCGCTCGGCCTCGGAGGCGGGATCGTCCTGCGCGCGGGCACGCCGCAATGGGCGCGCGAGCTGGAGGAGTCGGCGCTCAGCCTCGAGCTCCCGCAAGTGACAAAGCGCATCTGGCGCATGCTCTCGGCTGGCGGAAGCACCTGAGCCTTCTGCCATCCTGCGCGCCGTGACTCGACGACGCCTGCTGCTGGGAGGCGGGCTTGTCGTGATCGTTCTCGCGGTCGCGATCGGTCTGTACGTCCGCAGCGAGAATCAGCCACTGGAGAAGCGCGGCTCCGCCACGGAGGAGTTCGTCACGACCGAGGAGCCCGATCCCAAGCCGCCGCCCGAGAAGGACGACCCGCGGCCCTGGCCGACCTACGGCTACGACAACGCGCGCCAGCACATCTCGCCCTTCAGGCACCGGCCGCCCTACAAGCGCCTGTGGTCGATCAACGCGCACGACACCGTCGAGTTCCCGCCCAGCATCGGCTACGGACGCGTCTACGTGGCCCAGCAGAAGGGGCTCTTCTTCGCGCTCAACCGCAAGACCGGCCAGGTGAGGTGGCGCAAGAGCCTCAATCGCTGCGCCGCCTCCTCGCCGACAATCGGCAAGGGTGTCGTGTACCAGGCCTACATGCACCCGGTCGTGTGCGCGCAGGGGCAGCCCGGCGCGGACGGCTTCGTCGTGGCCTGGGACGCCAAGACCGGCAGGGAGCGTTGGCGCTACAAGACCGCGCCGGTGGAGTCGTCGCCACTGCTGCGCGGCAAGCGGCTCTACATCGGCTCCTGGGACCACGGCGTGCACGCCATCAACGCGCAGACCGGCCGCCGCATCTGGCGCTTCGGCGCGGACAACGAGGTGAACACCTCGGCGGCGTACTGGCGCGGACGCATCTTCATCGGCTCGGACAGCGGCACGCTCTACGCGCTGAGCGCCAAGAGCGGCAAGCAGCTCTGGAGCGCGCAGTCGCAGTCACGCTTCGGCTCACGCGAGTTCTGGTACGCCACGCCGACCGTCGCCTACGGGCGCGTCTACATCGGCAACACCGACGGGACGATGTACGTGTACGGCGCGAAGACCGGCAAGCTGCTGTGGGCCCGCCCGCTCGGGACCTACATCTACGGTGCGGCGGCGGTCTACAACCGCAAGGTCTTCGTGGGCACCTACGACGGCAAGTTCTACGCGCTGGACGCGGCCACCGGCGACGTTCGCTGGCAGATCGACGCGCACGGCGCGGTCCACGCGGCGGCGACGGTGATGAACGGGCTCGTCTACTACGCGGTCTGCTCGAGCTGCGGCTCCGCGGCGTCGCGCAGCGTGGCCCGCGGCCCGGACGCCACCTACGCGGTCCGGGCGCGCGACGGCACCCAGGTATGGCGCTTCCCCGCGGGCAAGTACGCGAATCCTGTGATCGCCGACAAAGACCGCATCTACGTGACGGGCCGGGCGGGCGTCTACGCGATGGCGCGCAAGGGCTCGGCCGTCGTCAGGGAGTACCTGAGACGCGAGCGAAAAAAGCGCCAACGCGCTCAGTAACGGTCCGCAGCACGTCGAGCGACGCAATCGGATCGCCGCTGACCTGAAGCGAGTGATCGAGCCCCGGTAGCTCGAGGACCTCGAGCGCGGGGTTCTCCGGCAGCTCGCCTTGGCCCCAGCTCGGATCGGCGGGGCTGCCGATGGCAAGCGCTGGAGCCGATGCGGCCGCCAGCGCCTCCGTCACGTCCGGCCGGGTCAGAAGCGGGGTCAGCCAGACAGCCGGCAGGCCGCGCTCGCTCACCAGCGGGGCGGCGGCGCTTCCAAGCGACTTGCCGACCACGACCGTCAGCTCCGCGTCGGTGGCATCGAGCGCGCGCAGCGCCTGGCCGCGCATCCATTCGAAGGGCTCCTGGTCGCCGGGGGCACGCTCGTCGACCTCCACCGCCGACCATCCGCGCGCCTGCGCCGCCTCGCGGGAAAACCAGATCAGCGGCGCCTGGCTGAAGTAGCGCACGCCGGGCAGCAGGACCGCGCAGCGGCTCGGATCACCCTCGTGCTGGATCACGCGCCGAGCCTATTGCCATCAGCGCGGCGATGAGCGCTCCCGTCATCGGCCAGACGAGGTAGTAGTTGTTGAACGTGCGGCCGATGAACATCAGCCACAGGATCGAGACCGCGAACGC
>DASUQG010000214.1:0-2027 GCA_036280695.1 Thermoleophilaceae bacterium | reverse complement strand
TACCTCTGCGCTATCGCACTCTCTCCTAAACCTCTAATACCGTCTCACCGAAGTTCTGACCCGAGCGGGTAGGGGCAGCCGGTGAGGGTCGCGAGCCTGCCCGGCTCGGCGGCGAGGGCGTTCCGGGCGCGGCAGGCGGCGTCGAGCACGGCGGCGTAGCCGTCGAGGACGCGGTGCGAGAGGAAGCGCTCGCGCAGGTGGAGCCAGACCCGCTCGACCGGGTCGAGACGCTATGGGGCGGGCGGCGAGGGTGATGGACCATCGGCGCCGGGAATGACCGATGGAGTGCCCCATGCCGCAGCCCAATGACCTGAGCCGGTCCCTCGTCGCCTTCCAGCAGGACAGCACGCTCGTCGCCGTCGTCGAGACGAGCCGGTCGAGCTGGCTCGTCGCCGGCATCGTCCCCGGGATCGGGCGCCACCCGCTGAAGAAGCTCGATCCGAGCGAGGAGGCGCTGCTCGCGCTGCTCCGGCGCTGGCGGGACGAGGCGGCAGGGGCGGGGCGCACGATCACCCGTCTCGCGGTCGCCTTCGAGGCCGGCCGGGACGGCTTCTGGCTGGCCCGCTGGCTGCGGGCGCGCGACGTCGAGGCCCACGTCATCCACCCGACGAGCGTCGCCGTCTCCCGCGAGCACCGGCGCGCCAAGACGGACCGCCTGGACACCGAGCTGCTCAAGCGCGCCTTCCTCGGCTGGCTCCGCGGCGAGCCGGACCACTGCAGCATGGCCGCGATCCCGACCCTCGAGCAGGAGGACGCCAAGCGCCCGAGCCGCGAGCGCGAGAGCCTGGTCGGCGAGCGCAGCCGCATCGTGAACCGGATGAAGGGCGCCTTGGCCCGCCTGGGCGTCCGCGGCTTCAAGCCGACCCTGCGCAGCGCGCCGGCGCGCCTGGAGGCGCTGCGCACGCCCGAGGGTGCGCCGCTGCCGCCGAACACGCTGGCCGAGCTGCGCCGCGACATGGCTCGGCTGCGGCTCGTGAGAGACCAGATCGCGCAAGTCGAGGCGGCGCGCCTCGAGCGGCTGCGGCAGGCTCCCGCCGAGGATCGGCCGCACGCGATGGTTCGCCTGCTCGCGCGCGTGATCGGGGTCGGCGTCGAGACGGCCGACATGCTGGTGCGCGAGGTGCTCTCGCGCGACCTGCGGGACCGCAAGGCCGTGGCGCGCTACGCCGGGCTGACGGGCTCACCGGACGAGAGCGGGGCCAGGCGGCGGGAGAAGGGCTTGGCCAGGGTGGGCAACGCCCGCGCGCGCCGCGGCATGCTCCAGCTTGCCTGGCGCTTTCTGCGCTTCCAGGGGGACAGCCAGCTGGCGCGCTGGTACCGGGCGCGGACCGCGGACGCCCGCGGCGGGACGCGCAAGACGATGATCGTGGCCCTGGCCCGGAAGCTGCTGATCGCGCTGTGGAGGCTGGTGACGACCGGCGAGGCGCCGGAGGGTGTCGCCCTGCGCCCGGCGGCGTGAGCGGTCGCCCGGAGCGAGCCACGAGACGAGCTCGGGGCCGGTCCGCGCAGCCGTGACGGACCGCCGATGACGATCCGAGGTGGCGGCAACCCGACCCCGAACATGGCCCTCGAGCCGCGGTTGAGAGTGGGCCCGCCGCCCGGAGCCCCGCCGCCGATGCGCATGGCTGCATCATGGTCCGGCCCGTCGCGGGCCGACCGGATACAAGGTTGTGGCGCGATGGTTCGCGCCCGGGAGCGGACTCCCCTCCGATCGTCATCCCCGGTCACCGACCGGCTACACGCTGCCGAGCGGCCGAAATGGAGGTGCAGCAATCCTTAGCGCTTGACACGCAAAGCCCCATACAAGCTCGGGCGAGTAGGATGGCAGCGGGACGAGCGTGATGTTGTCCGGTACGTCAAGTCCATGCGCGAGGTGCCAGCCGGCCCGGTCGAGGATCAGCGCCGCGTGCGCGCCGGGCCCGAGCTCTCGGGCGAAGCGCGCCAGGAACACGGCCCTGCTCGCGGCGGTCGCCTCGGGCAGGGCGAGGGCGAAGGCCTCGTCCGTGCCGGGCCGGCAGGCGGCGAAC
>DASUQG010000213.1:0-3654 GCA_036280695.1 Thermoleophilaceae bacterium | reverse complement strand
AGCTTCACGAGGTCCAACACTTGCGCCTTCAGCGCAACCCGCGCGTCGAGATCGTCGACCTCCAGATGAATCGAATCGACCTTGACGACAGGCACGGCCAGGAGGACGTCCGGATCGGCGTTGATGCCGTCGTCCCCGCTGGCGTACTTCCGGTACTCCTGCTCTGCCATTGTCTCGTCGCCGCCGACGTTTTGCGCAAAGCGGTACTTCTGAGGCTTCTGCGACGCGCTCCGCGCCTTCTTCTGCGACGCGCTCGGCGCCTTCTTCTGCGAGGCGCTCCGTGCGTTCCCGTTGGAGCTGCTGCGGCTGGAGCTGCGGGAGCGGCTGCCGCTGCCCGAGTTCGAGCTCTTGCTGCCCGAGTTGGTGCTCTTGGCGCGCGACTTGGTGCTCTTGCTGCGCGAACTAGAGGTCTTCTGCGCCATTACTGGCCACCTCCCTGCTGCCCTCCGCCCTGGGGATCTCCCTGCTGGCCTCCGCCCTGAGCGAGCTTGTTCGTGGCCTGCTGCGCGCCCTGGCCGACACCCTCAACGGCCTGGCCGGCGCCCTCGCCGACCTGGCCGAGCGCCTGGTTCGCGCCCTGGCCGACACCCTGCACCGCCTGGCCGGCGCCCTGGCCCACATCGCCAACCGCCTGGCCGGCGCCCTGGCCGAGCTGACCGACGCCCTGGCCGGCACCCTTCCCGACCTCCTGAAGCGCCCCCTCTGCTCCCTCGCCGACCTCCTCGACCGCATCGCCCGCGTCCTCGAGAGTGTTGCCCGCGCCGGTGCCAACGTCCCTGACGGCGCGCCCGACGCTCTCGAGCAGCTCGGGATTGCGATCCAGCGTCAGAGCCACGCGGTCCAGGATTGCGCCGACGTTGTAGAGCCGGGCCTTCAGCAGAGCCTGGGCTTCGATCCCTTCGAGCTTGAGCTGAACCTTGCCGAGGCGGACGTCGGCGCCGACGCTGATCTGGACCATCTTGCGGACCGACGCACTAACCGCGACCTGAGCCTGCAGGTCATCGAGCTCGAAGTCGATCTCGTCGACCTTGACGACCGGGACATCCACGAGGACATCCGGACCGTCGTCGATCTTGCGAGGATCGGAAATCGCGTAGTCGTCGTACTTCGGCCTCGATTGTGGCGTGCTCCGCTTCCGGTCCGGCCTGCGCGACGGCGGACCCTGGCCGTCACCGGGCTTGCGCGGCTTGCTCGAGGAGCTGCGTCCGCTGCTGGACTTGCTCGACGAGCGGCCCTTGTTGCTGGACTTGCTCGAGGAGCTGCGCCCGTTGCTGGACTTGCTCGAAGAGCTGCGTCCGCCGCTGGACTTGCTCGAGGTGCGGCGCCCGTTGCCGCCGCTCGACTTGGCGCCGGACTTCGACTTGGACCCGGACTGCGACTTCGACTTGGCGGTCTGGCTTGCCATCTCGCCTCCTGGCGGGTGCTCGTGAACGCTTTAGGAGATCGCCTTGCCGACCTGCTCGGCCTTCTCCCGGGCCGCGCGCACCTCGTCGGTCAACTCGCCGACCTGCTTGCTGGCCTTCTTGAACTGCTTGGCGGCCTTGCCGACCTGCTTGGCGAGGCCGTCGACGCCCCCTCCGGTGCCCGGCACAGGGATGCCGAGGACCTTCTTCGGCGTCTTCGCGCGTGTGGCCAGAATGGCGCCTCCGACGAGGCCGGCCGCGCCGGTCACTACCCCCGCGACGACGGGGAGCTTCGAGCTGCCGCCGTTTTGGCTGCGCGCGCTGCCGCCGCCTCCCGATGACGAGGCACGATTGCGTGACGATGCGGAGGAGGAACGGCGGCTTGAAGCACTGGTCTTGCCGCTGCCGCTCTTCGCCTTTGTGCTCGAACGCGGCTTGCTGTTCGACGCGCTTGCGCTCTTCGCACGGCTACCACTCTTCGATGCGCTCGACCGCGTGCTCCGAGAACTCGCGCTCGATCCGTTTGCGCTTTGGGAGCTTCGCTTCTGTTTGCTCGACGAACGAGCCTTTGCCTGTGCCATTACCCCTCCATGGGTTTTCGACAGTTTCGCGCTGCAAATTGCATACCCCGCTATGTGCGCCCGAAACGCTTTAGGGTGACTCGTGCACGACGACTGGCAACCCGCCGCGCGGCGACAGCGTCGGCATCTGGCGGACCGAAAGCTTGCGTTCCGGCTGGGCGAGCTCGAGCGAAAAGCGCTCCAGGATCGCCTCCGCGATCGTCCTGACCTCGAGCAGCCCGAAGCGCATGCCGATGCACGTCCGCGAGCCGCCGCCGAATGGCACGTAGGCGCCCTTCGGCAGCGCGGCGCGCGCCTCCTCGGTGAAGCGCTCGGGCCGGAACCGGAAGGGCTCGGGGAAGACCTCCGCCAGGTGATGGCTCGCCCACGAGCAGTAGTTCACGAGCACCCCGCCCGGCACGGAGACGCCGTGGAGCTCGAACGGCTCGATCGAGCGGCGCGGTCCGATCCAGGCCGGCGGGTACATGCGCAGGGTCTCGTCGATCGCGAGTCCCAGGTCATGGTCACCCGGGTTGCGCGCCAGCTCGTAGAACAAGAACGTGACGGTCGAGGTTGTCGTGTCGTGGCCCGCGAACAGCAGGGTCATGACCTGGTCGCGCAGCTCCTGCTTCGAGAGTCGCGAGCCGTCCTCGTCGCTGGCGTCCATGAGCAGGCTGAGCAGGTCGAGTCCGCGCTCGCCCGACACGAGCCGGCGGTCGATCTCGGCGAAGATCACGGCGTCGAGCCACGCCCGCGCGTTGACCATCACCCGGTACGGGCTTCGCGGCCCGCGAAGCATCTGTGCCGCGTATGCGCGTCCCCAAAAACCGAGCGCCCGCTCGAACGTGTCCGCCATCTGTGCATCGCGCTCGGGGTGGAACCCGAACAGCGCGCGCATGGCGACGCGCAGCGCAAGCCGCCGCGTCCACGCGTAGAGGTCCAGGCGCTGGCCCTCTCGCCACGGTTCCAGCGCGCGCTCCACCTCCTCGGACATGACCCCGCGGGCGGCGGCAATCTGCTCGCGGTGGAAGGCGGGCAGCATGATGCGACGGGCGCGCCGGTGGTACTCGCCGTCCGTGGTGAGGAGCCCGTCGCCGAGCAGCGGGATCAGGTCGCCCATCCCGCCGTCGCGCCAGCGGAAGTTCGACGCAGCTGAGACGGTGATGAAGTGATTCGCCTCGGGCCCGAGCGCGAACACCACCGGCGCGTACATCAGCCGCATCGAGAAGACCGGCCCGTAGCGGTCGTATAGACGCAGGAGCAGTGGGAGCGGCTCACGCTCGAACTCGCGCGTCCGGCGCATGCTGAAGCTGAGTTCGCCGGGCGGGATCCGGCCGCGGACAGCCCTCTGCCAGCGCAGGTCCGAGCGAACGCGCTCGATAACTCCGGAGGGGACTGGTGGGGGCGGGGCCACGCCCATGGATGCGGGATCCTACGCTCGCGCGGGCCGGGTGTGGATAGCCTCCCGGCATGCGAACAGGGAGGTTCCGCAGGGAGGAGAAGAAGCACGTGGCCCGCTACGCGTGGCCGGCGGGGGTGGCGGCGGCCGGGGTGGCCTGGTACGCCGCCGACAGCCTGCGCCACCGGCGCGAGGGCGGGCACGGGTACCGGCTGCGCGGCGAGGTCGACGTGCGCGAGCCGAGCTTCCTGCGCGCAGCCGAGGCCTTGACCGGCGCGCCGGTCTCGCACGG
>DASUQG010000212.1:0-3696 GCA_036280695.1 Thermoleophilaceae bacterium | reverse complement strand
TGAACTGGTTCCTCGACTCCGCGGCCGCCGTCCGCCAGCGGCGCGTGGCCGAGGCACGGCCGGATCCCGCGAAGGACGAGCGGGCCTTCGGCATCTGGATCGCCGACGTCGAGCGCCCGGCGCCCCAGAACCGCTCCGGCTACCAGCCCTACCTCGCCGAGGCGCGCGACCTGATCGCCGGCAAGTGCGCCGCGCCGGTGAGCGACGACACGACGCCGCCGCTGCTTCTCTCGCGCATCGCCCGGCCCCAGCACCCGCTCGCCACAGGGGGGATCGTCGTGAGGGTGCGCTGTCCCGACCACGACTGCCTCGCCGGAGCCGCGGCGACCGTCGGCGATCGGACCCGCCGTGCGGCGGCCAGGGAGCCAGCCCCGCGCGGCTACACCATCCTGTCCGTGGCCGTTCCGCGCCCGGCCCGGCGTGCCCTGAGGGCCGGGCGAGACGTGCGCGCACTGGTCACCGTGTGCGCCGCGGACGCCGCCGCGAACGTCCGCACGCGGCGGCGCTCCGTCCTCCTGCTGCCCTGAGTAGTCTCGAACGATGGCACCGGACACGGGCCTGCCGAGGACCGACGCGCAGTCCGACTTCAGCCGCGCCCGCCGCCGGCGCGCTCTCGCACGCCTGTCCTCGCGCCTGCGCCGAGCGGAGGACGTGAACCACATCCTCCCCTTCGAGGAGGTCGCCCGCGCGCTCGGCCGGATCGGTGAGCGACGCCTCGGTCAGGAGCTGATCGCGCTGGACTCGATCGTCGGGACGGTCGACCGCTCGCGCGAGTTCGATCGCAACTTCCGGCCCACCTCCCCGCGCGTGCGCGAGCGCTGGCAGCGCATCAACACCGCCCAGCGCAAGGGTGAGGCGATGCCCCCGATCGACGTCTACCGGATCGGCGAGCTGCATTTCGTCAAGGACGGGCACCACCGGGTCTCCGTGGCGCGCGCGCTCGGACACAAGGACATCAACGCGTACGTGACCGAGGTGCTGACCCAGGTGGGCGCCGACCGCGAGATCCGCCTCAAGGACCTCCCGCTGAAGAGCCACCAGCGGCTCTTCTTCGAGCGCGTCCCCCTCACCGAGGAGGAGCGCGAGGGCATCCACCTCAGCGACGAGTGGCGCTATGCCGCGCTGGCGGAGGCCGTGGAGGCGTGGGGCTTCCGCGCCGCCCAGGCACGCGGAGAGCCGCTGTCACGCCGCGACGTCGCCGAGTCCTGGTTTCGGGACGAGTACGAGCCCGTCGTCGAGATGCTGCGCGAGGCGCAGCTCGTGCCGAAGGGCGTGAGCGACACCGAGGCCTATATGAAGGTGGCTCACCTGCGCTACCTGCTCCTGCGAACGCACGAGTGGACCGACGACGTGATCGACGCCGTCCGCCGCGACCTCGAGCACCCGGGGCTCGAGGACGACACGATGGTCAGGAAGCTTCGTCGCGAGTTGAAGTAGCGGAATCCCCGTCGCCCGTAGCGGGCTGCTCGGCGCCGGCCTCGCTGCCCACCGCCGCGGGCGCCGGGGCGTCCACCATCAGGTTGCGTCCGTCCTCGGGGTCGAAGAGCTGGATCTTCGTGGCATCGACCCACAGCTCTGCCTCCTGGCCCTGCTGCACGTTGGCCGCCGGGTCGAGCCGCGCGACGATGCGCCCCTCGCCCGCACTCGGGACCTCGCCACCACCCGCGTCCGCGGCCAGCTCGCGCAACTCGTCGGACTCGATCGTCTCGTCGGTCGACACCGTGAAATGCGCGTACAGCTCCGAGCCCATGGACTCGACCACCTCGATCTTCGCGCGGAAGGTCGACCCCCGGTCCATGGCTTCTCCCACGAGCGCCGCGTCCTCGAAGTGCTCTGGCCGGATCCCGGCGATCAGCGTGCGGCCCTCGCCACGACTGACCTTCTTTTGCATCTCCTGAGGCAGGTGCAGGTCTCCGAAGGGCAGCTTCACCTTGTCGCCCTGCACCGTCGCCGGCATGAAGTTCATTGCCGGCGAGCCGATGAAGCCCGCCACGAACAGGTTCACCGGCTCGTTGTAGAGCTCCATCGGCGACCCGACCTGCTGCAGCACTCCAGAGCGCATCACGGCCACCCGGTCGCCGAGCGTCATGGCCTCGGTCTGGTCGTGGGTCACGTAGATCATCGTGGTGCCCAGCTGCTGCTGCAGGCGCGCCACCTCGGTGCGCATCTGAACGCGCAGCTTGGCGTCGAGGTTCGAGAGCGGCTCGTCCATCAGGAAGGCCGCCGGGTCGCGCACGATCGCGCGGCCCATGGCCACGCGCTGGCGCTGCCCTCCGGACAGCTGCGACGGCTTGCGGTCGAGATGCGGCTCGAGGTCGAGGATGCGCGCGGACTCCTCGACCTTCTTGTTGATCTCTTCCTTGTCAACGCCGCGCAGCCGCAGCGCGAAGCCCATGTTCTCGCGCACGGTCATGTGCGGGTAGAGCGCGTAGTTCTGGAAGACCATCGCGATGTCGCGGTCCTTCGGCGCGAGCTGGTTCACCACGTCGCCGCCGATCTTGAGCTCGCCGTCGGTGATGTCCTCGAGCCCGGCGATCATCCGCAGCGCGGTGGACTTCCCGCAGCCGGACGGCCCGACGAGGATCATGAACTCGCCGTCCTTGATGTCGAGGTTCATGTCCCGCACGGCCTCGTAGCCGTCTGGGAAGCGCTTCGTCACGTTCTCGAGCTTGATTTCGGCCATCCGGCCTTCCTCCCCTATCGCTTCAATGCGCCGGCCGTCAAACGGTTCACTCGAATGCTTACCCCCTCGGCCGGGTTGGCAATCTAGGTCAGCTGAGGGTGATGGCGGCCGCGTGCGCGTCCAGCCGACCGCCGCTCCACGACCCGGGCGCGGTTTCGAGCACCAGGTCCCCGTCGAGCGGCGCGCGCTGAGGTTCGCCCGTCGTGTTAATCGCGATCGTGTGCTCGCCGCGGCGGTACGCCAGCACGCCCGGCGGAGCGTCGATCAGCTCGATGCCGTCGCCCAGCAGCCTGCGCAGGGTGAGCAGGTCCCGCACCAGCGACAGGGTCGAGCGCGGGTCGTCGCGCTGGAGCACGACGTTCGTCTTCTCGGGGTCCACGGGCGGCAGCCACGCCTCGCCGGTCGTGAAGCCGCCCGAGGGCGAGGCGTCCCACTGCATGGGGTGGCGGAAGCGGTCGCGGCCCGCTCGGTCGTACGCGCGCTCGCCACCCGGGCCGTCCGCGAGACCGATCTCGTCGCCCTGGTACAGGAACGCGGGGCCCGGCAGGGTGAGCAGCAGGAGCGCCGCGGCGCGCGCATTCTCGGGGCCGAAGCGGGTCACGAGCCGGCCGAAGTCATGGTTCGAGAGCACCCACGCGGCGCCGGGCCGGCGCGTGGTGGCAGCGATGGCTGCATGGAGGCGCTCTGCGTCCCAGGACGCATGCAGCAACTCGAACGCAAAGGCCGCATCGAGGTGCTCCAGGTAGGGCTGCCACCTCGCGCTCGGGAGATACACCTCTCCGACGAGCAGCGCGCCATCCACCGCCTCTCGAATCTTGGCGAGGGCTTTGGGCGTGTCGGGCGCGTTGCGCGAGTTGGTCAGCGCGAGCTTCGCCTCGTCGTCGCGCAGCGGCAGCCCGAACGGCTCGCTCGCGGGCGGGTCGTCCCGCAGCTGCGGGTCCTTCAGCAGCCTGTCGATCGCGTCAACGCGATACCCCGCCGCGCCGCGATCGATCCAGAAGCGCAGCGCGTCC
>DASUQG010000211.1:0-15780 GCA_036280695.1 Thermoleophilaceae bacterium | reverse complement strand
TGGGGCGGCCACTTGATCCTCGTCATGTCCTCAAGCAGGCCGTCCGCGTACTCGGTGATCCGGAAGAACCACTGCTCGAGCTGCTTGACCTCCACCAGCGTGCCGCAGCGCTCGCAGCGCCCGTCGATCACCTGCTCGTTCGCCAGCACGGTCTGGTCCTTCGGGCACCACTTGACCGCCGCCTCCTTGCGGTAGGCGAGCCCGCGCTCGTACAGGCGCAGGAAGATCCATTGGGTCCAGCGGTAGTACTCGGGCTCGTGGGTGCCGAACTCGCGCGTCCAGTCGATCGAGATGCCCCACTCGCGGAACTGGCGCTGGAACTCGCGGATCGCCTCCTCGGTGGACTCGCGCGGATGGCGGCCGGTCTTGATCGCGTGGTTCTCGGCCGGTAGCCCGAACGCGTCGTAGCCCATCGGGTGCAGGACGCGGTGGCCGTTGCGGCGCGAGAAGTGCGCCACGGCGTCGCCGACCGAGTACGTCTTCAGGTGCCCGATGTGAGGCTCACCGGACGGGTAGGGCAGCATCTCGAGCACGTACGCATTGGGGCGGTCGTCGGGATCGTTCGAGACCTCCCAGGTGTGCTCGTCGGCCCAGATCTTCTGCCATTTGGGCTCGATCGTCTTCGGGTCGTAGCGCTCCACGTCGATGCGCAAGGGTATCCACGCACCTAGATGGCCACTAGCCGCGTGGCGGACGCCTTCCAGCTTGCGATCACCTGCGCCCCCGCGCGGAGCCCCAGCTGGTCCGCCGAGACGCCGGTTATCTCCGCGGCCAACGGCTGCGGTCCGCGCAGGCCGAGCCGGACGCGGTTGCCGATCCGCGTGACCGAGAGGACCTCCGCGGACACATGGTTCTGCGTCGAGCCGGGCGGCCTCGCGGCCGCGGCAGGCTCGATCGCGATCTCCCACGGGTAGACGCTCACCGCCACCGGCCCGTCGCCGCGATCCGTGCTCGTGACCTCGCCGCCGCCGTCGAGCTCCACGTGCGTGAGGCCGTTCGGGCCGCTGCGCGCCACCCCGGTGAGCACCACCGCCCCCGTGAAGTCGGCCACGAACGCCGACCGCGGCGCGGCGGCCAGCTCGCTCGGCGTCCCCTCCTGGATAACCCGCCCGGAGTCGATCACCCCGACGCGATCACCGAGCTGCGCCGCCTCCGCGAAGTCGTGGGTCACGAGCAGCGCCGGCGTCTCGACCTGGCGCAGCACCGATGCGAGCTCACGCGCCGCCCCGGCGCGTGTGCGCGCGTCGAGCGCCGAGAGCGGCTCGTCGAGCAGCAGCACCCCCGGCTCGCGGGCGAGGACGCGCGCGAGTGCAACGCGCTGGCGCTCGCCGCCGGACAGGGTCCGCGGGCGCGCGTCCGCCAGCTCGCGCATTCCGAAGCGTTCGAGCAGGCCGAGCGCCCGCTCGCGGCGCTGGCGCCGCGGCACCCCTCGCAGCGGATAGGCCACGTTCTGCCAGGCCGTCAGGTGAGGGAAGAGCGCGTACTCCTGGAACACGTAGCCGCAGCGACGCCGCTCCGGCGGCACGTCCACCCCACGCGTCGTGTCGAGCCAGGTCTCGCCCCCCGCCTCCACCAGTCCGCGCTCGGGGCGCAGCAGACCCGCGGCCACCCGCAGCACGCTGGTCTTGCCCGCACCGGAGGGACCCGCGAGCGCGAGGCACTCACCGGGCTGGACGTCGAGCGCGACGTCGAGGGCGAGCGCCCCGAGCCGCGTCTGCGCCTCAACCCGGAGCACCGCCGAGCGCCTCGCTGCCCTGGACCAGCTTCACCGAGACGAGGATGGCCGCCGAAATCCCCACCAGCACCGCGGACAGGGCGAGGGCGGAGTCGAAGTTGGTCGAGAAGCGGTCGTAGATCGCCAGGGGGACGGTCTGCGTGATGCCCTGGAACGAGCCGGCGAACATCAACGTCGCGCCGAACTCCCCAAGTGCTCGGCCGAGCGCGAGCGCTGTGCCGGCGGCGAGGCCCGGCAGCGCCGCTGGGATCATCACGCGACGGAAGCCGCGCGCCTCCGAGGCGCCGAGCGTGCGCGACGCGTCGAGCAGGGTGCGGTCCACGGCCGCGAAGGCGGCCATCGCCTGGCGGATGTAGAACGGGGAGGCCACGAAGGTGAGCGCCACGACCACGCCCGCGGTCTGGAGCGTCAGCTCGATGCCGGCGGCGTCGACCGCGCCGCCGAGGATCCCAGACGGCCCGACCGCCGCCAGCAGCGCGATCCCGGCCACCGCCGGCGGCAGCACCAGCGGCAGCTCCACGAGGGTGACCACCAGCGCCTTCCCCCGGAAGGAGCGGGTGGCCAGCAGGTACGCCGCCGGCGTGCCGACCAGCAGGATGATCGCGAGCGCCATCGCGGTCGTGCGGAGGCTCAGCCAGAGCGCGTCGAGCGCGCCCGGCTCACCCAGGCTGTCGATCAGCTCGGCGGGGCTCGAATCGACGAAGATCGCGACCACCGGCAGCGTCAGGAAGGAGAGGGCAGTCGCCAGCGCAAGCGCGAGCAGCACCGGGAACGCGCGCACTACGGTGCTCCGAATCCCGCCCCGGCAAGCGCGTCCGCGCAGGCGCCGTCGCTGAGGCCGTCCACGAAGTCGCGCGCCTCGTCGGGCTGCTTCGCGCCCTTCACCACGCCGGCCGCATAGGTCACGTCGGGTTCGAGCTCCGCCGGCAGCTCCACCGCCCTGAGCTTGTCGCCGGCGGCGTTCACGTCGGTCACGTACACGAGGCCGGCGTCGGCGGCGCCCTGCGTGAGCTTGCCTACGATGCCCTTCACGTCCGGCTCGTTCGAGCGCACGTTGGCGAGAATGGCGTCCGACTCGGGCCCCGGCAGCCGCGCCAGCACCTCGCGCGTGTAGGAGCCGATCGGGACCGATTCGGACCCGATGGCGAGCTTCACGGCGTCGCCCGCGAGATCGTGGACCGACTCGATCTCGGAGTCCTTCGGCACCGCGATCACGAGCTCGTTCGTGGCGAACTCGACCGGCTTCGAGAGCAGACCCTCCTTGTTCAGCTCGTCGGGCAGCGTGGTGTTGGCCGCCGCGTAAACGTCGGGCTTGACGCCCTGGCGGATCTGCGCCGCCAGCTCGTCCGAGCCTGCGAATGAAAGGCGGACGTCCGCGGCGTCGAAGTCCCCGCTGCAGGCTGTGAGCGCCCCCGTCATCGAGGACGCTGCGGACACCACCAGCCTGGCATCGTCGCTGCCACAGCCCGCAAGCAGCAAGAGCAACACGAGCGCGCTCCGCCTCACCCGCGCTCCACCATCACCGACGTGGCCTTCACGGCGGCGGTGGCCGGCACGCCGGGCGCCAGCCCGAGCTCCTCGACGGCGTCGCGCGTGATCGCGGCTGTGATCCTGTGCGGCCCGGCCTCGATCTCGACCACGGCCATCACTCCATCCGCCTCGACCGAGCGGACGACCCCGGGGAAGCGGTTGCGGGCGGACAGCGAGTCGCCGGCGCGGTGGCGATTCGGGCGCTGCGCGAGGCGCTGGATCTCGCGCTGCGAGACCCTGCGCCGGTTGGCGCTGTCGCGCCTGGTCCGCAGGTTGCCCGCGCGCTCCCAGCGCCTGAGCGTGTCGACGCTCACCCCTATTGCGCGGGCGGCGTCCCCGAGGAGGAGTCCTTCGTCCTTCGCCATTGCCTAAGCATTGCATAGGCAATGGCGAGACCGCTAGCGGCGGCGGGTCCTCCGCGCAGGCTTGGCCTTGGCCAGGTAGGAGTGGCCCGCGCGCACCACCACGCTGCGGTGGCGCCTGTAGTCGCGCACCACGACCGCGCCGTTCGTCACGCGCGTGAGCGTGCCGTCGCAGCGGTCCAAGGTCAGCCAGCGCGTGCCGCGCACCGTGGCATGGCTGTGGCGCCCGTGGCTGCGGTACCTGCCGCCGCTGTCGCGGCCCCAAAGTCGCCGCACCCTGCGCGTCCTCGAGGCGCTGGCCCGGCGGGCGCTCCCGCGCCGTGCCGGCCGCGCGCAGCTCCTGAAGCTCCCGCCGCGCAGGTACACATCCACCCGTCCGCAGCCGGAGCGCGGCTGGCGCACCGAGAAGACTCCGCCCCCGAAGGTGCCGGTCTGGACCCCGCCGCGGCAGCCCGCGCTGGTGAGGTTGACCTTCCCGCGGCGCGCGTCGAGGGCCACGCCGACGGGCAGCTCGGCGCCGGCAGCGAGCTCCTGCCAGGTTCCACCGGGGGCCTTGAAGCGCACGCCCTCGCCGTCGGCGACGATGGTCTTGGCGAACTCCGGCTCGGGCTCCGGCTCCGTCTCAGGCGTCTCGGTCACGGGGAGCGCGGCCGTGGCGAAGACCCGGTCCGGCCCGATCGTCGTGCCGGCATCGTTCTCGGCCACCACGCGGTAGTGGTACTTCGTCGCCGGGGCGAGGCCGTCGACCTTCGCCTGGACTTCGCTGAGGTCGTAGGAGCTGCCCGCGTAGGCGATCGGGCTCGTCCTGCCGTAGTCGGCGCCGGGTCCGTACTCGAAGTAGTAGGTGGTGGCCTGCGAGTTCGGGCGGACCTTGCCGCGCAGGCGTGCGGAGCCGGTGCCGATCTGATCGGCGGGCAGGTCGCGCACGAGCGGCGGCAGGGTGATCCGCGCCACGCCGCCCGGCAGGTTGTTGCCCGTGAACCACATGTTCCCGTCGGGGCCCGCGGCGATGAACCAGGGGTTCGAGATCGCGACCAGTCCCGCCGAGTACTCGGTGATGTCGCCCTGGGTCGTGATGCGGCCGATCCGGCCGGGGGCGGCGGACTCTGTGAACCAGAGTGCGCCGTCGGGGCCCGCGGCGATGCCGAGCGGGCTCGAGTTCATGGTCAGGCCGTCGCTGAACTCCATGACGTCGCCGGAAGTGGTGATGCGGCCGATGCCGCCAGGGTCGGCCTGGAGCGTGAACCAGAGGTTGCCGTCCGGGCCCGCCGCGATGTCGGTGGGCTCGCCACTGCCGGACAGGCCGCTGCTGAACTCCGTGATCACGCCCGCGGTGGTGATCTTGCCGATCTTGCCCGTCTCCTGCTCGGTGAACCAAAGCTTGCCGTCGGAGCCCTTGACGATCGATGTGGGCTCGGCGCCGGTACTGAGACCGTCCGTGAACTCGGTGATCGAGCCCTCGGGAGTGATGCGGCCGATCACGTTCGCCGCAGGGTCCACGTACCAGAGGTTGCCGTCCGGGCCGACCGCGATGTCGGATGGGTCGCCGGCCGTCGGGACGGGGTACTCCACCACTTCGCCGGCCTTGGTCACGCGTGCGATCGCGCCGTCACCGCCCGCCTGGGCGACCCAGAGGTTGCCGTCCGGGCCGGTGACGATGCCGCGGGGGCTGCCCGTGGGGAAGCCCGCCGTGAACTCGGTGATCACGCCGGCCGGCGTGACCCGCCCGACGGCGTTGTTGTTCTCCTCGGTGAACCAGCTGTTTCCGTCCGGCCCGGAGGTGATGCCCCACAGCTGGACGTTGTCCGTCAGCCCGGTTTCGAACTCGGTGACGCTCGGGCCGCCGGCAGTGGCGAGACCTGTCCCGGCCCCCAGAAACAGGGCAACGAGTCCCACCGCAATCGGGATCCTCGCGCGCATTCATGCTGCATCGACCCCGCCGTCCGCTTCTTTATGGAACGTTTGTCCGCGAAATGGCAGAGGCAAGCGAGAAGCGCGTCGCGCCGCTGGAGCTCTTCTTCGACCTGGTCTTCGTCTTCGCGCTGACGCAGGTCACGCAGCTGATGTCGAATCACCCCAACTGGACCGGACTCGGCCAGGGCATGCTCGTCTTGGCCGCGCTGTGGTGGGCGTGGGGCGCGTACGCGTGGCTCACCAACTACATAGCGGCCGACGAGGACCGCGAGCGCCTGCTCATGTTCGCCGTGATGGGCGCCTTCCTCGTGGCCGCGCTGGCCGTGCCGAACGCGTTCGACGACGACGCCCTGCTGTTCGCCGTGGCCTATGCGGTCGCCCGCTGGCTGCACATCTTCATCTTCGCCGAGGCAAACGACGACCTCGACACCGCCGGGGCGATCCGCCGCCTGGCGCGCACCGCCCTCCCCGCGCCGGCGCTCCTGATCGTGGCCGCATTCCTCGACGGCACGGCGCAGGCGCTCGTCTGGGTCCTCGCGCTCGCGCTCGACTTCGGCGGTCCGTTCGTGTTCGGCGTGCGGGGCTTCCGGGTCTCGGCCGCGCACTTCGCGGAGCGCTTCTCGCTGATCGTGATCATCGCGCTCGGCGAGTCGATCGTGGCGATCGGCGCCGGGCTGGAGGGCGAGATCGATGTGGGCGTGGTGACCGCGGCGCTGCTGGGGCTGGTGCTCGCCTGCGCGCTGTGGTGGGCGTACTTCGACGTGGTGGCGCTCGTGTCCGAGCGCGACTTCCGCGACGCGCGCGGGGAGCGGCTTCTCCTGCTGGCGCGCGACTCGTACAGCTACCTCCACCTGCCGATGATCGCCGGCATCGTGCTCGTCGCGCTCGGGGTGAAGAAGGTGATCGGGCACGTGGACGAGCCGCTCGACACGGTTCCGGCCGTCGCGCTATTAGGAGGCGTGGCGATCTACTACGCCGGCCATCTCGGCTTCCGCCTGCGCAACGTGCGGACGGTCAACAAGCCGCGGCTGGTGGCCCTGGTGGTGTGTGTGGGGCTGATCCCCCTGGCCACCGAGGTCGACGCTCTCGTGTCGCTCGCGCTGGCCGCCGCCGTGACCTCCGCCGTGATCGCGTTCGAGGCGATCCGCTGGGCGGAAGCCCGGCAAAGGGTGCGCCAGGAGCACGCGCGGTAGCGCGGGGCGGCTAGGCGGCGGCCGCGCCCGGGTGCGCGGCCTCTGCGGGCGGCGCGCTCTCGCCGAACCACTCGCCGTGAAGGTCGGCCGCGAGTGGCAGGAAGGCGTCGACGAGCGCGGGGTCGAGGTGGGTCCCGCGCAGGCTCGCCAGCTCCGTGATCACGTCGCGGAGCGGCCAGGCGTCCTTGTACGGGCGCGGGGAAAGCAGCGCGTCGAATACGTCGCAGACCGCGCAGATGCGGGCCGCTAGCGGGATCTCATCACCTGCGAGGCCCTGCGGGTAGCCGCTGCCGTCCCAGCGCTCGTGGTGGCTGAGGGCGATCTGCTCGGCGAGCTGCACGAGCTCGGAGCGCGAACCCGACAGGATGCTCGCGCCGATCGTGGTGTGGGTCTTCATCGTCGCCCACTCCGCGGGGTCGAGCTTGCCCGGCTTCAGCAGGATCTTGTCGCTGATGCCGACCTTGCCGACGTCGTGAAGGGCGCTCGCGTGGCGCAGCAGCTCGGCGTGCTCGGCGGTCATGCCCACCTCGCGCGCGAGGCGCTCGCAGAGCCGGCCCATGCGCTCGATGTGGACACCGGTCTCGGCGTCGCGCCACTCCACGGCCACGCCGAGCCGGTGGGCGATCTCGCGCTCGGCCTCGGCGAGGTCGGCGGTGCGCTCGCGCACGCGCTGTTCGAGCAGCTCGTTGTCGCGGGTGACGCGGTGGCGCACGCGGCGCTCGGCGAACTCGCTCCAGGCGATGGCTCCGAACGCGCCGATGAGGAGCGCCACGAGCGGCGCGGCCACGTCCACGATCGTGCCGCCCTCGAAGGCGAACTGTGCGCCGGCGAGGAAGCCGGCGCCGGCGAGGACGGTCACCGCGCCGACCACGCCGAGCGGGAGCCGCCAGCGCGTGAGCGGAGCGAGCATCGCAAGCAGGACGAGCAGCAGGATGTCGACCCAGGGGGGAGCCGAGCGCAACGGGAGGCCGTTCAGCGCGGTCCAGATGGCGTTCGCCTGGACCTCGGCGCCCGGCATCAGCGCCTCGCCGCCGACCGGCGTGGAGTGCACGTCACGGAGCGTCGGCGCGGTCGCGCCCACGACCACGATCTGGCCGCGGATGCGCTCGTCGGGCACGCGGTCCTCGAGGACGTCCGAGAACGAGACCGTCGGGATCGTCCCGGGCGGGCCGCGGTAGTCGATCCAGGCCGTGCCGTCGCGGAACCCCTCCGAGTCCGGTGCCTGCCCGGTCAGGCGCTCGCTGGTGACCACGGCGATGCTGTCGAGCGCTCCCGCGGCGCGCGGGAAGCGCGCGATCGCGCCGCTCGTGTCGTTGTGCAGATCCGACGCGGCGGCGCGGGCGTCGACGCTACGCAGGTTGGCATCGCCACCGAGGACGTCCGTCCCCCCGTCCGAGTCGCTCTCGCTGGTGGCGAGGACGGCACCGCCCGCGTCGCCGATCGCGTTGAAGAGAGCGAGGTCCTCACGCGGATGCGTGGGCTCGGTGAACTGGATGTCGTAGACGATCTCGCGCGCGCCCGCGGCGTGCAGCTCGCGGACCATGCGACCGTGCACCGAACGGCGGAACGGCCAGCGCCTCTGGAGGTCGCCGAAGGTCTTGGCGTCGATCCCGACGACCAGCAGCCCCTTGACCGGCTCGGTGCCGCGGACGTCGAAGCGCGCCTTCAGCGCCTCGCGCTCGAGCGGGGCGAGCGCGCCCGACTCGCGGGCGGTGAGCGCGATGCCGAACGCGGCCAGCGCGACCGCGCCGAGCGCCGCTAGGCGACGACGTCCACTGCCAGGTCCCGGGGCGGCAGGCACACGTCACTTGTCGGGCCGAAAAGACCCCCGCTTGACTGGACGTTTGTCCGGTAGGGCCTCCTCAGGCCACCGCCGCGAGCCGCGGTGCGACCGGGATCAGACGGGCGTATGGCCGCCCCCTGCGGCTGATCAGGACCTCGTGTCCGTCGGCCGCGCGTTCGAGGTAGTAGCCGAAGTGGTTGCGGAACTCGTGCGCGCCCACCCGGAGGACCTCGGGCGGGGCCGGCGGGGAGGTGGAGCTGAGGGGACTCGAACCCCTGGCCCCCTGCATGCCATGCAGGTGCTCTTCCAGCTGAGCTACAGCCCCGGGAAGCTCAAAATCTACAGCACGATTCAGGCAAGCCCTCTGGCCGTTTCTCGTTGGCTTGACTCTGAGGTCGATGCCTCGTCGTCTGGCCACGAGGGAACTCGGCAGCAGGTAACAGCGCTCGAGGTCTTCGCAATAGACCGCGACGAGGTCGATCTCGTCCTCGCGGTAATGGCGACGCTCGTATCCAGTTGGCGTGCACCACGAGCTGGTGAGGTTGACCTTGATGACTGCTCCATCGTCGCTCAGTCGGCCCCACTTGCACTGCACGCGGAAGAGGCGCTCGCCGATCTCGAACGCGAGGTCGTAGCGGGCGTGCTCCACGACGGGGCGCAGCACGGGAATGCCGAGTTTCGTTGCGGCGGCGGTGATCACCGTTTCGGCTATTCCTCCTTTCTGGTTCGTCGACAGCACGAACGTATGTTCCCAGACCAGTCGGACGGATGTCAGCCGACTGAGCGGGCCGGTGCTTCGCCCCAGAGGTTCTCGAGGCGGTAGTACTCGCGCGCGTCGGGCGTGAAGATGTGGACGACCACGTCCCAGTAGTCGAGCAGGATCCAGCGGGCCTCTCGATCGCCCTCCGTGCGGCGGGGGAGCAGCCGCTCGTCGCCGTCGTGCTTCAGCTCCTCGTAGATCGCGTCGTGGATCGCCTTCGCCTGGCGTTCCGTGTTGCCCGAGGCGATCACGAAGAAGTCGGTGTAGGAGACGATCCCGCGCAGGTCGATCACGCGGATGTCGATCGCCTTCTTCTCGGCCGCGATCGACGCGATGCGCTCGGCGAGGGCTCCCGAGTCCTGGGCCGGGTCGGCTGCACTCACTTGGCGAGCGCCTCCTTGGGGCTTCCCTTTCCGCCGTACAGCTCGTGGCTCGCGATGTACTCGACCACCTTGTCGAGAACCAGGTACCGGATCGGCACACCCTCACGCACGCGGCGCCGGATCGCCGACGACGACACCTGGATCAGCGGCATGTCGAGGTAGCGCACCCGCTCCGCCCCCGGCATGCGGCCGATCTTGATCATGATCGCGTTCCGCCCCCAGCTCATGCGCTCGAACACTGCCACCGTGGCGCTCTCGAGCACCTTCTCCGGCTCGTGCCAGGTGGCCAGCGCCGCCGCCTGGTCGCCGCCTAGGATCAGGAACAGCTCGTCCTTCGGCGACTCCTTGTGGAGCTCGTCGAGCGTGTCCAGGGTGTACGACGGGCCCTCCCGCTCGATCTCGATACGCGAGCTGGTGAAGCGGTCGTCCTCCGCGATCGCCAGCTCGACCATCTCGAGCCGCGCCTCCGGGCCCGGGTCGTCCTGCAGCTCGCGGTGGGGCGCCTCGCCCACCGGGATGAACGTCACGCTGTCGAGCTCGAGCTGGACCAGCGCCTCCTGGGCGCAGATCAGGTGGCCGATGTGCGGCGGGTTGAATGCTCCTCCGAGGATCCCTACGCGCAAACCGTCTACTCGCGAACCTGACCGGAGCCCTCGACCACGAACTTGTACGTGGTCAGCTCGCGCAGGCCGATCGGCCCGCGCGCGTGAAGCTTCTGTGTGGAGTTGCCAATCTCGGCGCCCATGCCGAACACGGCCCCGTCGGTGAAGCGCGTGGAGGCGTTCACGTACACCGCGGCCGCGTCGACCAGGGAGGTGAACGCCTGGGCGGAGCTGGTCGAGCCGGTCACGATCGCCTCCGAATGGCCGGTGCCGTAGCGGTTCACGTGCTCGATGCCCTCCTCGAGCGAGTCCACCACCTTCACCGACAGGATCAGCGCGTGGTACTCGGTGGCCCAGTCCTCCTCGGTGGCCTGGGCGAGCGATTCGCCGATGTCACCGGAGAGCGCGCGCGAGCTGTCGTCCACGCGCAGCTCCACGCCCGCCTCGCGCAGCTCGCCGAGCGCGCGGGGCAGGAACTCGGACGCCACGTCGGCGTGCACCAGCAGCGTCTCGATGGCGTTGCAGACCGACGGCCGCTGCACCTTGGCGTTCACCGTGATCGCGACCGCGTCGTCGATGTCCGCCGAGGCGTCAACGAGCACGTGGCACACGCCCGCAGCCGCGTACATCACCGGCACCGTGGCGTGCTCCTTCAGCGCGTTCTTGAGGCCCTCTCCCCCGCGCGGGATGATCACGTCGACCAGCCCGTCCTGCGTGGCGAGCTGTCGCAGCTCGTCGCGGTCGCCGCCGCTCACGATCGAGATCGCGCCCTCGGGCAGGCCGGCCCACTGCACCGCGCTGGCCGCCACCTGCGCCAGCACAGCGTTCGAGTGCGCCGCAGTCGAGGATCCGCGCAGGACGATTGCGTTCCCGGACTTCAGGCACAGGGCCGAGCAGTCGACGGTCACGTTCGGCCGCGCCTCGTACACCACCGCGACCACGCCGAGCGGCACGCGCACGCGCCTCACGTCGAGCCCGTTCTCCAGCCGGTGGCCCTCGATCGTCTCGCCAACGGGGTCGGGCAGCGCGGCGATCGCGCGCACGTCGCGGACGATCCCTCCCAGCCGCTCCTCATTCAGCTTCAGCCTGTCGAGCAGGCCCGAGTGCAGCCCCGCCTCCTGGCCCGCGTCCATGTCGCGCGCGTTCGCCTCGAGGATCTCGTGCGAGCGCTGCTCGAGCGCCTGAGCCATCGCCTCGAGCGCCGCGTCCTTGGTCGCGCTGTCGAGCGTGGCGAGATCGCGCGCCGCGCGCTTCGCCTGCGCGCAGACCGCGGCTACCGGCTGTGCGGTCGTGGCCATCGCAACAGAGGGTACCGCCCGAGCGCGAGCGCCCGGCCGGCGGCCCCGCGTCGCCCACATCAGAGTTGCATGACGCAACCTAGAGCCGCTACCGTCCCCGAGGAATGCTTCCCCGTACCTACGACAACCAGGTCTGCTCGGTCGCCCGCGCGCTCGAGGCGATCGGCGATCGCTGGACCATGCTCGTGATCCGCGACGCCTTTCGCGGCGTCAGCCGCTTCGAGGACTTCCAGAAGCGGCTCGGCATCGCGCGCAACGTGCTCGCGGACCGGCTCAACCGCCTCGTGGACGAGGGCATCCTCACGAAGAAGGCCTATCAGGAGCGGCCCGAGCGCTTCGAGTACCGCCTCACCGAGAAGGGCCTCGACCTTTTCCCCGTGCTGATGTCGCTGATGAAGTGGGGCGACCGCCACGCGCCCGACGAGGCCGGTCCGCCGCTCGTGGTGCTCCACCGCGGCTGCGGTGGCGAGATCGACGCGCGGCTCCGCTGCGATCGCTGCGGCGAGTCGATCACCGCTCTCAACGCTGAGGCGCGCCAACCAGTGCCCAGCGCCGGCTAGAGAATCGCCAGGCACAGGTCGCGAGCCGCACGGCGATCAGGCCCACGAGTCCCGCCCACACGCCGACGATCCCCCAGTCGAGCGCCAGCGACAGGAGCGCCACAGGCACGAACACGCCGAGCGCCGCGGCGAGCATCCCGAACATCAGGAAGCGGGTGTCCCCGGCGCCGATCAGGATGCCGTCGAGGGCGAAGACGGCGCCGTTCGCCGGCTGCATCAGGGCGAACAGCGGCCAGATCTCCTGCGCCCTGTCGATCACGGCCGGGTCGCTCGTGAACGCGCGCGGGAGCACGTCGATCAGGGCGAGCATCACGAGGCCGAACACCGCCCCGGCGGCCACCGCCCACTCGATCATGCGCCGCGCCGCTCTGTGCGCGGCCTCGGCATCGCCCGCCCCGAGCGTGCGGCCCACGATCACCTGCCCGGCGATCGCGATCGCATCGAGCACGAGCGCCAGGAACACGAACAGCTGGAACGCGATCAGATGCGCCGCGAGCGAGTCCTTGCCGATCCGCGCGAGCACCGCGCTCGCCACGAGGAACGAGCCGTACAGAGCCGCGGTGCGCACGAAGATCTCGACGCCGATGCGCGCCAGCGGCCGCATCCGCGCGAGCGACGGGCGCCGCGAGTCGGCCGGCGCCGCCAGCAGCGCCCGCACGAACGCCGCCCCCATCCCGGCCTGCGCGAGCACCGTCGCCCAGGCCGAGCCCGCGAGCCCCCAGCCGAAGCCGTAGATGAACACGACGTTCAGCACCACGTTCGCGGCGTTCGCGACCACCACGATCACGAGCGGCGTGCGCAGATCGGAGACGCCGCGCAGGAAGCCCTGACCCGCGAGCGCGATCAGCGCGAACGGGAGCCCCAGCGAGCCGATCCGGAGATAGAGAACCGCGAGCTCGCCCACGCGATCGTCGCCGCCCATGAGCTCGACCAGGGGCACGGCCAGCCCGGCGAGCAGCGCCGTGAGGAGCACGCCGATCGTGGTCGACAGCCAGAGCGACTGTGCCGCAAGCCGGCCGGCCTCGACCTCTGCGCCCGCGCCGTGGTAGCGCGCCACCTGCGCGGTCGTCCCGTAGGTCAGGAAGTTGAAGAGCGTGAACGTGCCCGCCAGGAGGGTCGCCGCGATCGCGAGCGCGGCCAGCTCGTCGGTGCCGAGGTGGCCGACCATGGCCGTGTCGGCGAGCAGGTAGAGCGGCTCGGCGGCGAGCGCGCCCAGCGCCGGCACGGCGAGCCGCACGATCTCGCGGTCGTACGGGGAGCGGAGGGGCACCTACTCGAGCACGAAGTAGTCGCGGTGCACGGCCTCCTCGGTCGCCCTGGGCAGCACCTCCCGCACCTCGTCCGTCTTCAGCCCCTTGATGCGGCGCAGCTCGGTCGCGGAGTAGTTCACGATCCCCTTGCCGACGGCGCGCCCGTCGCAGCGCACCTCCACGGCGTCGCCCGCCTCGAAGTCGCCCTCCACCTCCACGACCCCCACGGGCAGCAGGCTGGTGCCGCGCTCGCGCAGGGCGTGCTCGGCGCCCTCGTCCACCACGAGCCGGCCCTGGGTCGGCTTCGCGTACTTCAGCCACAGCTTGAAGCTCGACACGCGGCCCTCCTGCGGATGGAAGCGCGTGCCGCCCGGCGTGCCGGCAAGCGCAGCCGCCACCGCCACCCGGTCGACCCCGCTCGTGATGGTCACCGGGATCCCCGCGGCCGTGGCCATCTCGGCGGCCACCACCTTGGACCGCATCCCTCCGGACCCCAGTGGCGAGCTCGACAGCCCGATCTCGTAGCCCTCGAGCTCCTCCAGCGAGCGCACCTCCTCCACTAGCTGGGCGCCCGAGTCCCTGCGCGGATCGGCGCTGTAGAGGCCGCCGGTGTCCGTGAGCAGCACGAGCCGGTCCGCCCCGATCAGGATCGCCACCTGGGCCGCGAGGAAGTCGTTGTCGCCGAACGAGATCTCGTCGGTGGTGGTGGTGTCGTTCTCGTTGATCACGGGCAGCACCCGCCAGCGCAGCAGCGTCTGGAGCGTGTGGCGCGCGTTCAGGTAGTGCGTGCGCGCCGACATGTCGAAGAACGTGAGCAGCACCTGCGCGGAGGGCACGCCGCGCTGCTGGAGGAGCTCGTCGTAGGAGCGGTAGAGCTTCCCCTGCCCCACGGCGGAGGCCGCCTGGAGCTCCTCCATCGACGTCGGTCGCATCGGCAGCTGCATCAGCCGCATCCCGCGCGCGATCGCGCCCGAGGTCACGAGGACGACGTCGTCGCCGGCCGCGTGGCGCGTGGCCACCTCGTCGCAGAGCGCCTCGAGCACGTCGGTGCGCAGCTCGCCCGCGTCGTCAGCGACGATGCTCGAGCCGAGCTTGACGACCACCGTGGCCATCTACTGGGCCGCGCCGGCCAGCTTCCAGTCGCCGCCTTCCTTCTTCAGGCGAAGCTTTTCCCTGATTCGCTGGCCCTGACGATCGAGCAGGGCCGTCACGGTCGCCTTGTCGCCGTCGACCTCCGTCTTCTCTATCCGGATCAGCGTTACGCGCAGCCCGCGCAGGCTCCTGAACTCCCGCTTGCACGACTCCTTCGCCTTGTCGCCGGTGGCGCCGATCGTCTGCTCGAGGAACTCCTGGGTCACGAGTTCGTCGCAGAACATGTCCGCGTCGCGCTCCCTCGTGGCCTCCACGAAGTCCCGGACGGTCTGCTCGGCGTCCTCCTTGTCGTTGCCGCCACCGCAACCGGAGACGGCCAGGAGCAGGCAGATGACGGCTAGACGGAGCACGATGGGACTTGTATCAGCCGGGGTCGAGCTCGAAGACCATGCCGCCGATCTCCACGTCGTCGCCAGGCTCGAATCCCGCCGACTCGAGCGCCTTGATCACGCCGAGCGCGCGCAGGCGCTCCTCGACGTAGCGGAGCGCCTCCTCGTTCTCCACGTCGTGCCGCGCGATCAGCCGCTCCACGCGCTCGCCCGCAACCCTGAAAGCTCCAGGGCCGGTCCGCTCGACGTTGAACGCGTCGCCGCGCCCGGGTCGATAGACGCGGTGGGTGGCGGGCGTCTCGGCGGGCGCCTCCTCGCGGCGCTCCGGCGGCACGTGCCGGAAGATCGAGCCGGCGAGCTCGTCCAGCCCCTCGCCGGTGGCCGCCGAGGTGGCGATCACGTCCACGTTCAGGCGGCGCGTCCACTCCTCCAGCGCCTGATCGACCTGCTCGGGCGGCACGAGGTCCGCCTTGGACAGCGCCAGGATGCGCGGGAGCTCGGCCAGGCCATGCCCGTGCTCGCGCAGCTCGGCCTCGACGGTCTCGAAGTTCTCCACCGGGTCCGAGCCGTCGAGCGGCTGAAGGTCGAGCACGTGCACGAGCAGCCGGCAGCGCTCCACGTGGGCCAGGAACTCGTGCCCGAGGCCGGCGCCCGCGCTGGCTCCCTCGATCAGGCCGGGGATGTCCGCCACCACGAGCTGGCGGTCATCGCGCTCGAGCGTGCCCAGCACCGGCTCGACCGTGGTGAACGGGTAGTCCGCCACCTTCGGCTGGGCGCGCGTGACCCGGGCGAGCAGCGACGACTTGCCGGCGTTCGGAAGACCGACCAGTCCGGCGTCGGCCAGCAGCTTGAGCCGCAGCTCGAGCACCCGCTCCTCACCGGGCAGGCCCTTCTCCGCGAAGCGCGGGGCCTGGCGGGTGGCGGTGGCG
>DASUQG010000210.1:0-3033 GCA_036280695.1 Thermoleophilaceae bacterium | reverse complement strand
GGGCAAGCTGCCGGTGGTGCTCTTCTGCGCCGGCGGCATCGCCACCCCGGCGGACGCCGCGCTGATGATGCAGCTCGGCGCCGAGGGCAACTTCGTGGGCTCGGGCATCTTCAAGTCCTCCGACCCGGAGCGCCGCGCCCGCGCCATCGTCGAGGCGACCACCCACTACGAGGACGCGGAGCGCGTGGCGGCCGCCTCGCGCGAGCTCGGTGACGCGATGCCGGGCATCGAGATCGGCACGCTCCAGGAGAACGGCGGGCTGCTCCAGAACCGCGGCTGGTAGTGCGCGAGGGGGCGGGCGTGGCCCGCACCGGAGCGATGCGTTTAGTCGGCGTACTGGCCCTCCAGGGGGGCTTCGAGGCACACGCGAAGAGCCTCGCGCGGCTCGGCGTCGACGTCCGCGAGGTCCGGACACCCCGGGACCTCGACGGCATCGATGCCCTCGTCATTCCGGGCGGCGAGTCCACGACCATAGGACTCGGGGTCGAGCGTGAAGGCCTCGCCGAGCCGCTCGTGGAGTTCGCCCGCAGCGGGCGCCCGGTGCTCGGCACCTGCGCGGGAATGATCATGCTCGACCGAGACCACCTCGGCGTGCTCGACATCGCTGTCCGACGCAACGCATTCGGGCGCCAGCTGGCGTCCTTCGAGACACAGCTCGATTTCGACGGCGTGCCACTCCACGCGGTGTTCATCCGCGCGCCGTGGGTCGAGGACGCGGGCGACGAGGTCGAGGTGCTGGCGCAGGTGGACGGGCACCCGGTCGCCGTGCGGCAGGGGAACATCCTGGCAGTTGCGTTCCACCCAGAGCTGAGCGACGACCTCGCACTGCACCGGTGGCTTGTGGATAGGGTCCACGCCGCATGAGGGACAGCCGCGTCGACGCACTCGCCCAGATCCTCGTCCGCTACTCGACGAAGGTGAAGAAGGGCGACGTGTGCTCGATCGCGTCTACCAGCGCCGCCGAGCCGCTCGTGCAGGCGATCTACGAGGAGGTCCTGCGCGCCGGTGGCCTGCCGATCATGCAGCTCACCACGAGCGGTGCGCAGGCGGCCTTCTACGAGCTCGCGAGCGAGGACCAGCTCGACTGGGTCCCGCCGACAACGGAGTGGGCCGTCGAGAACGCCGACGTGCACATCTCGGTGATGGCCTCGCTCAACACGCGCGAGCTCTCGCGGGCCGATCCGAAGAAGCAGGCCAGGGCGCAGAAGGCGCGCAAGACGATCATGGAGACGTCCATGCGGCGCGCGGCGGACGAGGGCTACCGCTGGTCGCTCACGCTCTTCCCGACGCACGCGTACGCGAGCGAGGCGGGCATGTCGCTCGGCGCCTACGAGGACTTCTACTACGCCGCCTGCCTCGCGGTCGACGGCGACCCGGTGACCGCCTGGCAGCGCCAGTCCGACCAGGTGAAGCGCCTCACGGAGTGGGTGCAGGGCAAGGAGGAGGTTCGCATCCAGGCCGACGGCACCGACATCACCCTGGGAGTGGCCGACCGCAGGTGGATCGCGTGCGTGGGCGAGCACAACATGCCCGACGGCGAGTTCTTCACCGGACCGGTGGAGGACTCGGTGAACGGCGAGATCTGCTTCTCGTTCCCGGCGAGCTACGGCGGCCGGACGGTGTCCGGCGTGTGCCTGCGCTTCGAGAACGGCAAGGTCGTGGACGCCTCAGCCGAGCAGGGCGAGGAGTTCCTGCTCGAGATGCTCGACACGGACGAGGGCGCGCGGCGCCTGGGCGAGCTCGGCATCGGCACCAACTTCGGAATCGCGACCGCCACCAAGGAGATCCTGCTCGACGAGAAGATCGGCGGCACGGTCCACATGGCGATCGGGATGTCCTATCCCGAGAGCGGCGGCACCAACAGCTCGGCGGTGCACTGGGACATGGTGTGCGACCTGCGCCGGGGCGGCTCGATCACCGTCGATGGGCAAGAGCTTCAGCGCGACGGGGCCTTTCTCGTTTAGACGCGAGCAGCCGGGCATCCGCGCAAGCCACGAGCTCCCCCGGCGTGCGCGCATCCCCTGGGACCATGGCCGCGGCGTAGGTGGCCGAGGGGTCGATCGAGGCGCGCAGGTCGCGCAGCAGGCGCAGCACGCCGGACGCCCCAGCGCCGGGGGCGAGCAGCGCGAACTCGTCGCCGCCGATGCGGGCCACGCAGTCTCCCTGGCGGGCGACGGTCGACGCGGCCACCGCGACGGACTGGAGCACGGCATCGCCGGCCGGATGGCCCTGCTCGTCGTTGATCCGCTTGAAGTCGTCCAGGTCGATGAGGATCAGCGCGTACGGCTCGTGGCTCACCGCGGCGCGCTTCAGTGCAAGGTCGAACCCGCGCCGGTTGCAGACGCCGGTGAGCGGGTCGAGCTCGGCCATCGCGCGCTGCTGCGACTCGGCCCGTACGAGGCGGCCCTTGAGGAACTGGATCGCGACGGTCGTGCCCGCCACCGCGAGGGCGAACATCGCGAGCCGCGCCGGGTAGCCGAGGTCGATGGCGCGGTCGTCGTAGAAGAGCGGCGTGGCGAACGCGTAGACGAACAGCGCCATCAGCGGCCACGCCAGGCGCGGGGGGAAGAAGTACGAGATGAAGAGCGCTGTGAAGATCATCACCGGCTGAATGAAGCTGGCGGCGCCTCCGGTGGCCCAGAGCGCGAACGCGACGACGGGCATCGTCGTGGCCGTGACGAGGGCGCGCAGCCCGACCGTCATGCCGTGGCCGCGGGCCGCCAGGTACATCGAGACGAGCCCCCAGGCGATTGCGAAGCCCGCAAGGCCGAGCGCGAAGGCCGCGTGGCTGCGATCCGAGCCGGGCAGCCACAAGACGGCGACGCCGAGGAGACCGGTCGCCGTCCACATGATCCCGGAGGTGAGATCGGGCAGCGGCCCGTCGTCCCACGGGTTCCCGTCCGTGTGCTGGGGGCGGCTGAGGCTCTCCCTGAGGCCGAGCATGGCTGTAGAGGACATCGGCTTTTTGTCCATAGACTTGAAGGCCATGGCTGGGCATTCCAAGTGGGCATCGATCAAGCACAAGAAGAAGGC
>DASUQG010000209.1:0-4162 GCA_036280695.1 Thermoleophilaceae bacterium | reverse complement strand
CGCCTGGCGCGAGGCGCGCGCGGCGCTCAGCCGGGAGCCGGAGCTCGACGTGCGCTGGACGCGCACCTGCTTCTGTGGACAGGCCACCGAGGGCGGCAACGTGGCCGACTACGCCATGATCGGCTTCCCGTTCCTCACCGGGTCAGAGGAGGAGCGCGGCCCGCTGTTCGATGTGACCCACGTGCCGCTCGAGGGCACGCGGAACCCCCTGCCGGTTCCCGGCCAGGGGCACAAGCTCGGCATCCCGCTGAACTCCTCGACGGTGCCGAAGGCGGTGCCGCTCACGGCGCTGCGCGTGGGCGACGGCGTGATCGTGACGCTGCCGGGTGAGCCGACGGCCGAGGTGGGGGCTCGCGTGCGCGCGGCGGTGCGCGGCGCCACCGGCCTCGACCGGATCGTGGTGTCCGGCCTTGCCGGCGAGTTCATCCAGTACTTCACGACGCCCGAGGAGTACGACCGCCAGCACTACGAGGGCGGCTCGACGCTCTACGGGCCGCTCTCGTCCAACCTGCTGCGCCAGGAGCTGGCCGAGCTCAGCCGCCGGCTCGTGAGCGGCGAGCCCGCGCAGGCCGCCTACCCGCTCGACCCCACCAACGGCGTCTCGCCGGACGGGCCGCCCTACGACCCGGGCGCCGAGAGCGGCACGATCGCCGAGCAGCCGGCCGGCGTGGTCCGGCGCTTCGAGCAGGCCGCCTTCGGCTGGCGCGGCGGCCCGTACGGCCTGGACCGGCCGGTGGGACGCGCGTTCGTGGTGGTGCAGCGCCGAAGCGACGGGCGCTGGCGCAGGGTCGACAGCGACCTGGGCCTCGGCACGCTCTGGACGGTCGACGGCGAGGGCGCCTACCGCGCGCTCTGGGAGGTGCCGCCCACGGCCGCCACCGGCCGCTACCGCCTCCAGGTCCGGGCCAAGCGCTATCGCCTGACGTCGCGCAGCTTCCGAGTCCGCCGCGCGAGAACGCTCACGGTGCGGGCGCTCGGCGCCCCGGCCGGCCAGGTAGCCGTCGCGCTGGACTACCCGGCGGCCGTGCGCGACCACGACCTCCGGTACCGCCCGCCGAGCGCGAGCGGCGGAGTGGTGCGCTTCCGCGTGGGAGACCGCACGGTGGTGGTGCGCCGCCGCCGCGGCACGGTCTTCACGGTCAACGCGCCGACCGGCACGCCGGTAACGATCGCCCCCGGCGGAGCACGCGACCGCTACGGCAACGTAAACGGCGCCGCGTTCACGGCACCGTAAGCGCACCGAGCCTCAACAGCAGCGATAAAGGGGGGTGCTATCGAGATACGTCCGGCTGGGCCGGACAAATCCGGATAGGACCCCTCAATGCCCGCCGTCAGTGGGCGGAACGAATGTTGGCGCAGCGGCGAACGGAGCGCCACCCGCGCCCGGTCACTATTCGACAGCCCCGACCGCCTGCCGCAGACCCGCCACCCGCAGCGCATCCACACCCACCGCCGCAGCCGCGGCGCTCGCCTCCGGCCCGGCCACGACGACCCGGTAGCCGAGCGCGTCGAAGTAGCGGACGTTCGTGCGCGCCTCGTCCGGCGTGCGCGGGAGCCGCACCTCGGCCTCGAGGTCGCGCAGGCGCGGGTCGACGAGCTCGCGCCCGTCGCGGGCGCGCGACGCGTCGATCACGAGCGCGGTCCGCGAGGACTCAGCGCCATTGCTGTCGAGCGAGGTCCCCTGCTGGCCCGGATCGCCGCCCTGGGCCACGCGGAGGGCACCGCCATCGTCGCCGCCTGAGCCGCCGCCCTCGCCCACGCCAAGCGCGCCCCCAAGGGCGATCGCGCCGGCCGCGAGCGCCGTTCCAATCGTTGTCGTCAATCCCGTCATACGTATGAGCATACTACGTATGACTATGAGATCCGTCAAGTCCGATCGCCGGCACGTCAAGCCGATCCGCGGCGCGTGGTTGAGTTCCCCCATCGCACGCCCCGAGCGACAGCGCCATACGAGCACCGATGTCGCGCACTGCGCGGGCGTCTCGCAGTCCACGGTCTCGCTCGTCCTCTCAGGGAAGGCCGAGGGCCGGGTCTCGGAGGCGACCCAGGAGCGCGTCCGCCGCTGCGCACGCGAGCTCGGGTACCGGCCGAACGTCGCCGCGCAGGCGTTGCGGCTCGGAGCGTCGCGCGCCGTCGCGCTCCTGGTCCCTGACATGACGAACCCGTTCTTCAGCCGCGTGCTTCGCGGCGCGCAGCGTGCCGCCGCCGCTGCGGGCTACATCGTGATCCTCGTGGACACCCAGAACGACCGGCACTGGGAGTCGCAGTCGTTCGAGGCGCTGCGCGCGGGGCCCGTCGACGGCTACCTCCTCTTCGAGGTCACCGCACCGGACGCGCTCGGCCCTGACGAGAGCGTCGTGATGATGGAGACGGAGGAGCCGCGGCGGCCATCGGTGCGCTTCGACGGCGGAGGCGGTTCGGCCGCCGCATTCGAGCACCTCGTGGAGCTCGGCCACCGCCGCATCGGGCATCTCGCCGCGGCCTTCCGGGCGCTCACCTTCCAGCACCGCGAGGAGAGCCGCGTGCGGGTGCTGAGCGAGGCCGGGCTCGACCCGGAGACCCAGCCGCGGGTGCTCACGCCGATCTCGATCGAGGACGCCCGCCTGAACGGACTCGTCCTCCTCGACGAGAAGCCCACGGCGGTGTTCTGCGACGACGACGTGATCGCTGCCGGCATTTACCTGGCGGCGCGCGAGCGCGGCATCCGCATTCCGGAGGAGCTGTCCGTGGTCGGCTTCGACGACATGGACTTCGCCCGCGTGCTCGACCCGCCGCTGACCACGGTTGCGCTCGACGCCGAGCTGCTCGGGGCGACCTCGTTTGAGCTGCTCGAGGCGCGCATGGCGGGCAAGCGCACGCGCAAGCAGATCGTGCTGCCCGCCGAGCTGCTGATACGCGGATCGACGGCACCCCCCGGCTAGAGTGCGCCGCGTGGCGATCCACGTTGTGGGAGCGGGCGGCATGCTCGGCCAGGACACCGTGCGGGCGGCCGGCGGCGGCGCCGTCGCGCTCACGCGCGCGGACCTCGACGTGACCGATGCCGCGGCGGTGCGCGAGGCGCTGGCCGGCGCGACGGTGATCAACTGCGCCGCCTACACCGACGTGGACGGCTCCGAGGGCGACCCGGTGGGCGCCCATGCCGTGAACGAGCAGGGGGCGCGCAACGTGGCCGAGGCGGCCGAGCGCGTGCTGTACGTCTCCACCGACTACGTCTTCGATGGCACCAAGGGTGAGCCTTACGTGGAATCCGACCCCACCGCGCCGATCCAGGAGTACGGCCGCTCCAAGCTGGCCGGCGAGCGCGCCACCGCCGCGGCCAACCCGAACCACCTCGTGGTGCGCTCCTCCTGGCTGTTCGGCGCCGGAGGGAAGAACTTCGTCGAGACGATGCTCGGCCTGGCGGCCGAGCGCGATGAGCTGCGCGTCGTGGACGACCAGGTGGGCTGCCCGACCTTCACCGGGCACCTCGCCGAGGCACTCGTGGCGCTCGCGCAGAGCGGCGAGCGCGGCATCCTGCACGCGGCCGGCACGGGCTCGTGCTCGTGGTTCGAGTTCGCCCGGGCCATCCTCGAGCGCGCCGAAATCGACTGCACGGTGCAGCCTTGCACGACCGACGAGTTCCCGCGCCCGGCACGCCGGCCCGCCTACTCCGTGCTCGGGAGCGAGCGCGACGGCCCGTCGCTGCCCGCCTGGCAGGACGGGCTTGACGCCTACCTCGGGGTCCGCGCGTGAAGCTGCTCGTGACCGGCGGCGCCGGTTTCATCGGCTCCACCTACGTGCGGTTGTCCGCCGACGAGCACGACGTGGTCGTGCTCGACAAGCTCACGTACGCCGGGCGCCGCGAGAACGTCCCGGAGGGCGTGGAGCTCGTGGAGGGCGGCATCGAGGACCGCGACCTGGTGATGCAGGTGGCGAGCGGCGCCGACGCCGTCGTGAACTTCGCGGCCGAGTCGCATGTGGACCGCTCGATCGCCGACCAGGACGTGTTCGCGCGCACCCACGTGATCGGCACCGGCGTGCTGCTCGACGCCGTGCGCGAGCTGGGCGTGCCGCGCTACCTCCAGGTGTCCACCGACGAGGTCTACGGCTCGATCGCCGAGGGCTCGTTCACGGAGAGCTCGCCGCTCGACCCCTCCTCGCCCTACTCCGCCACCAAGGCGGC
>DASUQG010000208.1:0-10549 GCA_036280695.1 Thermoleophilaceae bacterium | reverse complement strand
CGATCCAGTCGGGGCAGAAGCCGTTGTCCGACACGCACGTGTCCTCCGTGCGCTCGCGGATCTCGACCTGGGCGAGCAGCGGGCTCACAGCGCGTCCGCTCCGCTCGGGACCTCTTCAGGGTCCGCCCTGAGGGCGTGGCTCAGGATCTCGATCGACAGCACGCCGGTCACGGCGCCGCGCTCGTCCACCACCGGGCCGTACTGCGCCTCCTCGGCGAGCAGGTCGGAGAGGGCGTCGCGGAGCACGTCCTCCATCTCGAGCACCGGTTCCGCCCGGGAGCGGCGCTCGTCGGTCACGCGCTCGCCGGTGAGGGCGCGCTCGGACAGCCAGCCGAGCGGCCGGCCCGCGTCGTCCACCAGCAGCGGGTAGGGCACCTCGGAGTCGGCGAGCTTCGCGCGCGCCTCCGTCACCGGCTCGCCCGCTCGCACGAGCGGCGCCTTCCAGAGGTCCACGTCGCGCACACGCTGGAGCGCCAGCCGCTTGAGCGCGCGGTCGGCGCCGACGAACTGCTCGACGAACTCGTCGGCGGGCGTCATCAACAGCTCCGCTGGCGGCGCGTACTGCGCCAGGTGGCCGCCCTCCTTCATAACAGCGATCCGGTCGCCCATCTTGATCGCCTCGTCGATGTCGTGAGTCACGAACACGACGGTCTTGCGGATCTCGCGCTGCAGGCGCAGGAACTCGTTCTGGAGCCGCTCGCGGTTGATCGGGTCGCTGGCGCCGAACGGCTCGTCCATCAGCATCAGCGGCGGGTCCACGGCCAGCGCGCGCGCCACGCCGACGCGCTGGCGCTGCCCGCCCGAGAGCTGGGCGGGATAGCGGTCCCGGGTCTCGTGCGGGTCGAGGCTCACCAGCTCGAGCAGCTCGTCCACCCGCGCGCGGATGCGCTCGCGGTCCCAGTCGAGCAGGCGCGGGACGGTGGCGATGTTGTCGGCCACCGACAGGTGCGGGAACAGGCCCACCTGCTGGATCGCGTAGCCGATGTCGCGCCTGAGCTCGGCCGGGCGGCGCTCGCGGACGCTCTGCCCATCGAGCAGGATGTCGCCATCCGTGATGTCGATCATGCGGTTGACCATCCGCATCGCGGTGGTCTTCCCGCAGCCGGAGGGCCCCACCAGCACGCAGATCTCCCCGGCTGGGACCGTCAGCGAAAGCTCCTTGACCGCGGGCTCGTCCTGGCCCGGGTACCGCTTCGTCGCCTTGCGAAACTCAAGCGTCGCTGCCGAACTGCGCGGCGACGGCCCCGAGGTGTGGGCGGAGTCGGAAGAGGTCACAGGGGGAGGGGGGTCCCGGAGGAGGCCTGATCCTACTGAGACGGCTTGGCGCGGTCGCGCCCACTTCTCGAAGCCTTAATGTCCGCCGTGGCGAGCCGCTCCAGCTCGCGGCGCAGCTCCTCGCGGAGCTCGCCGACCTCGTCCGCGCCGATCTCGGGATCGGACTCGGCCGTCTCCACCAGGGCGGCCGCCAGCGTCTCGCTGGCTGCCTGAAGGTCGGCCTGTGCCTGGGCGGGGTCGTTCGAGCCGCGCAGGGAGAGGGCCTTCTCCTTCGCATCCTCGGCAAACGAGGCGATCCGTTCGCGGTCGGCCGCCGGCAGAACGCGCCAGCGCCCGTAGAGCGAGCGCGCCACGCGCACGCCGATGGCCGCGCCTGCCGCGGCCCCGCCGATCACGAGCTTCGTGGAGGGCATCCGACGCCATCGTGGCGTGGGGGGTGGACGGAAAAGAGTCGCGGCGCCGCGGGCCGAGCCCGCGGCTTGCGCCACGGCTACAACGCGACGCTCGCCAGCCGGTCCACCTGGTCCGGATCGGGGGAGGTGGGGAACAGGATCAGCTCGTCCGCCCCGGCGTCCTCGAACTGGCGAATCCGCTCACGTACCTGGTCCTCCCCCTTCGCAGTGGCGGCCACGACCGTCTCCGCGTAGGCGCCGGCCGAGGCGTAGTAGTGGCCGATCGACGCGCGGGTGTCGGCCTCGGGGTCGTCGCCCAGGGCGAAGTACTGGAGCGCCAGCTTGCGCGGCTCGGCGTCCCGCCCGCGCTCGCGCCAGGCGGCCGTCAGCTTCTCGACGAATCCGGGGAAGCGCTCGGGCGGGCCGCCGCCGAGCATCCAGCCCTCGCCGTACTGCGCGGCACGGCGGAAGGCGGCGTCCGCAGTCCCGCCGACGATCAGCGGCGGCGGGTTGTCGCTTACGTCGGGCCCGACCCCGCCGGCGTCGCCGACCTGCTCGCCGTCGAAGAGCCGCCTGATCTGGTCGAGCATCTCGTCGAAGCGCCGGCCGCGGCCCTTCGTGGACAGGCCGGAGGCGGTGTAGTCGTCCTCGCGCGAGCCGAGGCCGACCCCGAGGGTGAAGCGGCCGTTCGAGAGCCGCTGCAGCGTCACCGCCTGCTTGGCCGCTACGGCGGCGTTCTGGCGGTACGGCAGCAGCAGCACGGACGTCATGAGCCCGATTCGCTCGGTCACCGCCGCCACGGCGCCGAGGGCCACGAGCGGCTCGTAGTTCGGATAGACGAGCCGGTCGAGCGTGCCGAGGGTGGAGAAGCCCGCCCGCTCGCCCCGGCGCGCCCACTCGAGCACCTGCTCCGGCTCGGCGCCGGGAATCGTTATCGGCAGACCGATGCCAACCTTCACGCTCGTGAGGCTAGAGAGCCTTCCCGAATGGGCCCGCGAGCTGCTGGCAAGTCAGCGCGTCGCGCGGCTCGCGTACGTCGACGAGGACGACCGTCCGCGCGTGCTGCCCGTGACGTTCGCCGTCGCGGCCGGAGCGGTGTGGAGCGCGATCGACGACAAGCCCAAGCGCTCGCCCGAGCCGGCGCGCCTGCGCTACCTGCGCCGCCGGCCTGAGGCCGCGTTGCTCGTGGACGTCTATGACGACGACTGGAGCCGGCTCGCGTGGGTCCAGCTGCTCGGGAGGGTCGAGATGGTGCCGGTCGACGGGGCGCCGGAAGCGATGGCGGCCCTCGCCGCCAAGTACGCGCCCTACGCCGAGCGCACGCCGCCCGGGCCGCTGCTGCGCCTGAGCGTCGAGGGGTCGCGTCAGTGGCGCTCCACGGGCAGCCCGCGGCCGGACCACTCGCTCCACGAGCCGGGGTAGAGCCGGCCCGGCTCGAGCCCGGCCACCTCGGCGGCGAGCAGCACGACGCACGCCGTGATGCCCGAGCCGCAATACGCCACCAGCTCGCGGCCGGCCGTGGCCCCGGCGGCCTGGAAGCGGGCGCGCAGCTCGTCCGGCGCGAGGAAGCGGCCGCCCGGTGCGAGCTCAGCGAAGGGCAGGTTCGCCGCCCCGGGGATCCGCCCGGCGATCGGGTCGATCGGCTCCACCTCGCCTCGGTAGCGCTCGGGCGCGCGGGCGTCGAGGAGGAGGCGCCCGGCCAGGTCCTCGACCTCGCTCGTATCGGTCTCCCTAGGCACGGCGGTGAACGTGCCGGGTGCGAGCTGCTCCGCGCCGGCCTCCATCGCGCCGCCCTCCTCGCGCCACGCGCGCAGGCCGCCGTCCAGCACCGCCACGCGGTCGTGGCCGAAGTGGCACAGCAGCCACCAGAGCCGGGCGGCGCCGCCCTCGGCCGCCTCGTCGTACGCGATCACGAGCGTGTCCGGACCGATGCCGGCGCGGCGCGCGGCCGCCTGGAAGTCGTCCGGCTCCGGGAGCGGGTGCCTGCCGCGCTCACCCGGCTCGCCCGCGAGATCGCGGTCCACGTCGAGGAACGCCGCGCCCGGGATGTGCCCGGCGCGCCAGAGCTCCTCGCCGGCACCCGGCTCGCCCAGCTTGTAACGGCAGTCCACGACTCGCAGCCCCGGATCGCCGAGCCGCTCGCGCAGCCACGCGCCGGAGACCAGCGGCTCGCTCACACTGCGAGCACGTTGAGGCACATCCCGGGCATCCTGTAGCCGTCGCCCTCGGCGTAGGGTGCGAGTCGCCGCTCGATCTCCTCGCTGAGCGCCGCCCTGGCCGGGTCGGAAAGCGATCGCACGACAATCGCGATCGCTCCCTTCACGTCTGTCAGGTAATGCCAGTAGTCGGCATACGACTCGAACCTCCACGCCATCTCGACGGTTTCGACCCTCTGGGGATCCAGGCCGGCGCGCTCCAGCAGGTCGCGAGTCCGCTCCTCGCTCGCCATGGCGAAGATCCCGGGGGCGGTGGGATCCGGCGGATCGGCACCGGTCTGCTCGAGCAGCGCCCGTGCCGGAATCGATGCCCATGGGTTGTGGTCCGGGTCGCCCCAGACCGATAGCGCCACGCGCCCGCCCTCGCCCAGCACGCGCCGGGTCTCGGCAAGTGCCGCACCCGGATCCGCCATGAGCATGTAGCCCCAGCGGCACAGCACACCGTCGATGCTCCCGTCGTCCAGGTCCATGCGCTCGGCGTCGAGGGTCCTGAACTCGGCGCCCGCGACGCCGAGTTCGTCGGCACGCCGCCGCGCGGCCTGAACCATCTGGTCCGAGAAGTCCGTCGTGATCAGTCTGCCTTCCGCGCCGAGCCGGCGGGCGGCGGCGAAGCCGGTGTCGCCAACGCCTGCGGCGAGCTCGAGGACGGTCTCGCCTGGCTGTGGGTCGAGCGCGTCCACGAGCCACTCTCCGACCCCGCGCGATGCTTCCCAGACGCTGCGGCGGTGACCCTCCCAGCCCGCCGCCATGTCCTCCCAGATCCGGAGGCTCGCCTCGCGGTAGTCCTCGCTCGCCACGTGGGGCAGCCTACGCCGCGGAATAGGCTCAGTCCATGCGCGCGATGGTGCTCGACGCGCCCGGGCAGCCGCTGCGGGCGGCCGAGCTGCCCGAGCCCGAGCCAGGCCCGGGCGAGCTGGCCCTCGAAGTGATCGCGTGCGCCGTCTGCCGCACCGATCTCCACATCGTTGACGGCGAGCTCACCGAGCCCAAGCTACCGCTGGTGCTCGGCCACCAGATCGTCGCGCGAGTCGCGGCTGGGGGCGAGCGCTTCGAGGCCGGCCAGCGCGTGGGCGCGCCGTGGCTCGGCTGGACCGACGGCGTCTGCCGCTACTGCCGCTCCGGCCGCGAGAACCTCTGCGACCGCGCCGAGTTCACCGGCTACGACCGCGACGGTGGCTACGCGCAGTACGCCCGGGTCGACGAGCGCTACTGCTTCCCGATCCCGGACGGCTATGAGGACCTTCAGGCGGCTCCGCTGCTGTGCGCCGGACTGATCGGATACCGCACGCTGCGCTTCGCCGGCGACGCCGAGCGCATCGGGATCTACGGCTTCGGCGCGGCGGCGCACATCATCTGCCAGGTGGCGGTGCACCAGGGCAGGCGCGTCTTCGCGTTCACGCGCGCGGGCGACGAGGCCACCCAGGCCTTCGCCCTGGAGCTCGGCGCGGAATGGGCAGGCGACGCGCTCGGCCCGGCGCCCGAGGAGCTGGATGCCGCGCTCGTGTTCGCCCCCGCCGGCGAGCTCGTGCCCGCCGCATTGCGGGCGCTCGCCAAGGGCGGGAGCGTGGTCTGCGGCGGCATCCACATGAGCGACATCCCCGCGATGCCCTATGAGCTGCTCTGGGGCGAGAGGGTGCTGCGCTCCGTGGCCAACCTCACCCGCGCCGACGCCGAGGAGTTCCTCGCGCTCGCGCCCACCGTGCCGGTGCGCACGCAGGTGGAGCGGTTCCCTCTGGAGCACGCAAACGAGGCGCTCACGCGTCTGCGCGAGGGCAGCTTCCGCGGGTCGGCCGTGCTGGTGCCCTGACCGCGCTCAGGCCGCGCGCAGGCGGCGCACCTGGGCGCCGGTGCCGGTACGCCGGCGCGCCTCGGCCGCCCGGAAGCCCTCCAGCGCCTCCGCGACGGCGCGCCAGGCCGACCTCGACACAGCCATCCCGCAGTGGGAGGCGTGGATCTCGACGAGCCGCGTGGCATGCGGGTCGAGGCAGGAATGCCAGTCGACGACGCCGTCGCTCTTCGAGTACACCGACACGAGGCCGATGCCGCGCGGCAGCGGCTTTGCGAGGTCCTCCCAGAACGACGAGCAGCAGTCGCCGTCGATGCACGAGCGCTTGAAAAGCCCTGGGGCGCCGAGCGATCCCAGCCGGCCGACCGCCTCCACCTGGAGGCGCACCAGCGGGTGTACCGCCAGCGGATCGATCTGCGGCGAGCCGAGCGCCACGACGCCCGTGACCAAGTCGGGCCGGCGGTGCGCAAGCACCTTCGCCAGCGTGCCACCCCGGCTCTGGCCCACGATCGCGGCCCGCTGCCCCTGCTCCGAGACGAGCCGTTCGAGCCGGCGCTCCATCCGCGGCAGCAGGATGCCGGCGCAGTTCACGTTCGAGACGATCCCGGCCCGGCTGGGCCGGTACCCGGCGCGCCCCAGCCAGCCGGCCATCATCGAAAGCGAACCGTCGCCCGCCAGGAAGCCCGGGACCAGCAGCACCGGGCGGCCGCGCCCGTCCACCATGCCGTCGCCGCGGAAGACCGGGTCGCGCAGCAGCGCCGCGACCTCGAGGCCGATACGCGCCTCCCGCCACAGCGGCGGACGACCACCCAGCGAAATGAGGCCGGTAGCTCTCATCGCAGTCTCCTGACCCTAATAGTCGGTCGGGACGGCTCCGGGTTGACACGCCTGTGACAAGACGCCAGTACATTCCCCGCCGGTGCTGGCGGTAACCATCGATGACGGAAGGCTGGTCGCGGAGGAGCGGCCGGATCCGGAGCCGGGAACGGGCGAACTGCTCGTGCGGGTCAGGGCCGCGGGCCTGAACGGCGCCGACATGCTCCAGCGCAAAGGTGGGTACCCGGCGCCACCCGGGTCACCGCCCGACATCCCGGGCCTGGAGCTGGCCGGCGAGGTGGTCGGCCTCGGTCCCGGCAGCAGCCGCTTTGCCGAGGGAGACCGCGTGATGGCGATCGTCGGCGGAGGCGGCCAGGCCGAACTGGCCGTGGTGCACGAGCGCGCCGCGATGCCGGTGCCGGAGCGGATCGACTGGCCGCAGGCGGGCGGGCTTCCCGAGGTCTTCACCACCGCCCACGACGCCGTCTTCTCCCAGGCCGGCCTCCGGTCCGGCGAGCACTTGCTCGTGCACGGGGCGGCGGGTGGCGTTGGCACCGCTGCCGTTCAGCTCGGCCGCGTGGCGGGCGCGAAGGTCACCGGCACGGTGCGCAGAGAGGAGCTGAGGCCACAGGTGGAGGAGCTGGGCGCGCGCGCCATCGACCCGGAGGGGTTCGAGGACGAGGGGCCATTCGACGTGGTGCTGGAGCTCGTGGGCGCGTCCAATCTGGCCGGCAACCTCCGTGCCCTGGCGACCGGCGGGCGCATCGCCGTGATCGGCGTGGGCGGCACTGGCCCCACGACCGAGATCAACCTGGTGGCCGTGATGCAGAAGCGCGCTCGCATCCACGGCTCGACCCTGCGCGCGCGCCCGCTCGAGCAGAAGGCGATCGCCATGCGGCTCGTGGAGCGGGAGGTGCTGCCGCATTTCGAGGACGGGAGCCTCACGGTCCCGGTGGCCGAGACCTTCCCGCTCGAGCAGGCCGAGCAGGCCTACAGCCGCTTCGAAGCCGGCGGCAAGCTCGGCAAGATCGTTCTGCTGACCTAGCGCGGAATCCCGCTCAGGACGCGGACGTTTGTCCGATCGGCATATGTCCGATGGGCTCCGCCCTCGGGCCGTCGATAACTGGTTCCAGACCGATCAAGGCAAACCCGTCGCGAGGCGGGGGCGCAAAGCCAGAGGCCTCCCCACGGACGGTGGAGGCGGCTCAGCTGCCGGATCAACTCCAACCAGGAGGACACATCCCGCATGGCTGAGCTCACAATCGTCTTCAGGCTCCGGTTCGCAGTAGCGCTGACAGCGGCGATCTGCCTACTGCTCGTGGCGACCGCGTCGGACGTGAACGCCACCGGTGCCCGCGCCGAGTACATCGTCCAGATGGACAAGGGCACGAGCCCGGCAGCTGGCAAGCGGCTCGTCCGCAAGCTCGGCGGCCGCGTGACCTCGCCGACGCTGCGCGTGATCAACGGCTTCGGCGCAGCCCTCACCCGCAAGGCGGCTGCGCGCCTCCGGCACCACCGCGGCGTGAAGGCGATCTCGCGCAACCGCGCGATGGCGCAGAGCGCCGCCGATACGAGCGGCGGATACACCTGCCCGGTCACGGACGCCACGACGATCGCGGCGAAGCCGGCGCCGAGCGGCGGCCTCGACTACGACGTCCCGATCCTCAACGCCGTCAACCGTGTCGACCAGCCGTTCGTGCGCGCAATCCGCGCTGACGCCGCCTGGTCGCGCGCTACGGGGCGCGGCGTTGGCGTCGCGGTGATCGACACCGGCATCGCCGGCGACGTGCCGGACTTCCAGACGGCGCGCAACGGCTCGCGCGTGATCGTGTCGGCGGTGACCAACCCGTGTGCGCGTGACGCGAACGACCAGTACGGCCACGGCACGCACGTGGCGGGCCTGATCGCCGGGAACAGCCTCGTCTACCCGAGCGGGCACTGGGCGCACGGGAAGTACATGGGCGTCGCCCCGCGCGCGAATCTCGTGTCGGTCAAGGTTTCCGACGACGACGGCAACACGACCGTCCTCGACGTGATCTACGGGATCCAGTTCGCTGTGGACCACAAGGCCGCGTACGGGATCCGCGTCGTGAACCTGTCGCTGTCATCGACGGTCGCAGAGTCGTACCGGAGCGATCCGCTTGACGCAGCCGCCGAGAGCGCCTGGTTCGCCGGGCTGGTGGTCGTCACTGCCGCCGGCAATGAGGGCGGCGCCAACGACGGCGTGACGTTCGCTCCCGCAAACGACCCCTGGGTGATCACGGCCGGCGCGCTCGACGATCGCGGCACGTTCACGCGCCTCGACGACGTGCTCGCCTCGTGGTCGAGCCGCGGTCTGACGCAGGACGGCATCCGCAAGCCCGAGGTCCTCGCACCGGGCGCGCGCCTGGTTTCGACGCTCGCGCCGAACAGCGACTTCGCGCACCTCTGCCCCGAGTGCATCGTGGACAGCGGGCGCTACTTCCGCGCGGGCGGCACCTCGATGTCGGCGGCCGTCGTGTCCGGCGCGGCGGCGCTCCTGCTCGAGGAGCATCCGGACTGGACGCCGGGCCAGGTGAAGGGCGCTCTGGCCTCGAAGCTGGTCGACGTGCCGGGGGCGGGTGGCGTGATCGACGTGGCCGCCGCGCTCGACGCGAACTCGGCATTCTCGGTCGACCTGCCTCCGAACGAGCTGATCGACCCGGTCAGCGGGCAGATCGACTGGACCCGCGCGAGCTTCAGGCGTGCGAGCTTCCGCGACGCGAGCGGCTCGCCGCTGAGCGCCTCGTGGAGCCGGGCGAGCTTCCGCTGCGACTGCGGATTCACGAGCAGCGGTGAGGTCGATTCCACTCGGGCGAGCTTCCGGCGGGTCAGCTTCCGCAAGACGACCGACCTCGGGGGGTAGCCGGATGGAGGCGCTACGACGCGAGCTGGGTCTCGAGGCAAAGATCTGGATCCTCAGCGGCGCCATTGCCCTGGCCACGGTCGCTGCCTACCTCACGCTCGTCGAGCCGCTCGGCGCACCGCCGAGCGAACTGGACGTGCCGTGGTGGGTGGTGGCGGCAGGCTTCGCCGCGGCGGAGCGCTGGGTGGTGCACCTGCACTTCCGGCGCAGCACGCACTCCCTGTCGCTCGGCGAGCTGCCGCTCGTGGCCGGCCTGCTGTTCCTGCCGGCACATGAGCTAGTGATCGCCGGCCTGGTGGGGGCGTCCGTGGCGCTCGCCTTCGACCGGGAGATCCCGACCTTCAAAGCGTTCTTCAACCTCGCTCAGTTCACGCTCGGCACCTGCGTGGCGCTGTTCATCGTCGAAGGTCTCGTGGCGGGTCGCGACCCGCTGGAGCCGGTCGTCTGGATAGCCGTCTTTGGCGCCGTCTCGGCCGCGACGCTCGTGGCGGACATCTGCGTCGGGACCGCGGTGACGATCGCCGAGGGCAGGCTCGAACCGCACCAGCGCATCGACATGCTGCTCACCAACTGGACGGTTGCCCTCAGCAACACCTGCCTCGCCCTCGCGGTCGCCGCGGTCGTGTCGGCCCGGCCCGAGGGCGGCCTGCTGCTGATCCCGCCGACCGTGCTGCTGATGGCGGCCTACCGCGCGTACGTCTCGGAGCGGCGCCGCAACTCCGAGCTGGAGTTCCTCTACGAGGCCACGCGCACGCTGTCGCGCTCGTCCGAGATCGTCCCCGAGCTCGAGGCTCTGCTTGCGCGGACGGCCTCCGCGTTCCGGGTCGACGCGGTGGACCTCGTCCTGTTCTCGGCGGAGCCGAACCGCTCGGCACGCTCGTCGCTCGCGCGCGACGGCAGCCGGCGCATGCTCGAGCCGCTCGACGAGCCCCTGGCGGAGAGCCTCCGCTGCCTCGCGGCGGGCCTCACGGCGCCGGTCGAGACCGAGCGCATCCACGACGCGGCGCAGCGCGAGTACTTCCGTAGCCGGGGCATGGACAGCGGCGTCGTGGCGCCGCTTCACGGCGAGGCGGGCTGCGTCGGGCTGTTCGCCATCGCCGGACGCGAGAGCGTGGACCGCAGCTTCTCCGAGGAGGACATGCGGCTGCTCGAGACACTCACCGGCAACGTGACGGTCGCG